>CAZHAN010000038.1:0-9290 GCA_964530575.1 uncultured Rhizobiaceae bacterium
TTACTTAAAGCTGGTCAAATAATTTTCGTTCCCCCACTTGCAATTAATGAGGAAGTGGCATCAGAAACTGCTATCGCAGAAACCCTTGCAGATGCCCCACCAGCGGGCATTGCCCCACCAGCGGGCATTGCCCCCGTTACAAGAGAAGCTGAGATTAATGCTTTAATTGATAATATACCGGATGGCCCTAAAACAATATTTAGGAAAGCAGGAATTTTCGGAATTAGTGATTCAACTTTCGATCCGACAGTTCCGTTTACATTTCAACTTTTAGTCAAAGCATCTGCAGATGGTGGCCCAGTAACAATACCATTTTCTTTAGAATATAAACTTCCTGAAACGTTTATACGTCGTGCTGAAGATGAATCAGTGGCTGCAGCCCAGGAGGATAGTAATGTTACACTTCCCTTATGGATGCAGGTATGGGTCGATCAGCGTGTGGATGTGGGTATTCTTTCCTTAGCGTTAATTATTTTAACCGTGATGCTTTGGAAGCAGGACTCTTATACTCAACATAGGAAAATGTATCGTATAGTGCGCTTATCTTTTCTTGCATTTACATTTGGTTGGTTAGGTTGGTATGCCAATGCACAATTATCAGTAATTAATTTATTAGTTTATCTTCAAGCGCCCTTTGCGGATTTAGAGTGGACATTTTATCTTACAGAGCCACTAATAGTGATGATTGCAATCTACACGTTGGTCTCTCTTTTCATTTGGGGTCGATCACTTTTTTGTGGTTGGCTTTGCCCATTTGGCGCTCTTCAAGAGATTTTGTCCAGAATTGCAGGATTTTTAAGGATTCCTCAAATCAGACTTAGCCATGATACTCATCATCAATTGTGGTGGGTAAAATATGTGGTGTGGTTAGTAATGGTTCCTATTGCATTCTTCTCAAGGGAAATGATGGTTACTTCAGTAGAGGTGGAACCGTTTAAGACTGTAATTAGTTCACACTTTCAAAGAGATTGGCCATTTGTTGCTTATGCAGTAGCAATACTGGCTTTTGGATTATTCATGGAGAGGGCTTATTGCCGTTTTTTATGTCCTTTAGGTGCAGGTCTCGCCATGCTTGGAAGATTTAATGCAGTAAGATTTTTGAATAGACGTGAGGAGTGTGGTACACCTCAGGGTGAAACTCGAGGTGGATGTCATTTATGTGAAATAAGTTGTGTATATAGTGCAATTGGTCCAGATGGAAAAATTATTGAGGAAGAATGTTTTTACTGTCTTGATTGTCAAGCTGAATATCACGATCAATATCGTTGTCCACCACTTGCTCAAGAAAGAAAACACAAAGAAAGAGCAGGTCAAGAGTTAAAAGATGGACTAGCTGGAAGTACAGTAGCTCCCCAACCGATTCCATTAAAATAGGTTATAAGTAATGAGTTTTTCTAATAATGAATTAAAGAATAATAAGAAGGAAATCTCTCGAAGGCGAGTTATTTCAATTGTTGGAGCTGCAGTTGGTTTATCAGTTTCAAACTATTCTTTTTCATCTAGTTCATTGGCTAAAGAACAAGCTTCGATGTTTACTTGGGAAGGGTATGCTCTTGGAGCCCAATCCAAGATTCAGCTTGCTCACTATACTCGCGAAGAGGCTGAGAAAATAATTAATTTAGCAGTAAGAGAAATTAGAAGACTAGAAAAGATATTCAGTTTAGAAATGTTTGATAGTGAAATTTCCGTTCTCAATCGAGAGGGAATTTTGACAAAACCATCTTATGATATGCTTTCTTTATTAACTCAGGCGAAACGTTATAGTGAAATTTCTGATGGTGCTTTTGATATAACCGTACAGCCCTTGTGGAATCTCTATTCAGAATTTTTTACCCAAAGCCCTAATTCTAAGTTAGGGCCATCAAGCTCTGATATTAATAAAGCTCTCAAGCTTATAAATTTTAGGTTGATAGATATTAATCCATTATTTGTAAAATTAGAAAAAGGGGGGATGCAGATTACTTTAAATGGTATTGCTCAGGGGTATATTACAGATAGTGTTTCAAATATCTTACGTGAGAATGGATTAAGTAATGTTCTTGTCTCGCTAGGAGAAACTAGAGCACTTGATGATCATCCTGATGGAAGGCCCTGGAGAATAGATCTAAAGGATCCGCTTTCCCTTAAAGGAGTTGCGAGAACCATTAATCTTAACAATATGGCAGTCGCTACTTCGGGTGGGTATGGAACAAAGTTTGATCTAGATGGGCATTTCCATCATTTATTTGACCCCCAAACTGGAGTGAGTGCTTGGAATCATATAGGAGTTTCAGTTATTTCTGCAACTGCAACTGCAGCAGATGCTTTATCCACTGCTTTATATATTGCTCCTTTGAAACAGACAGAAAGAATTATCCAACGAACTAATGGTATAACTGCAATTCTAACTAAAAGTGATGGCACTGAATATGCTGTTAAGTCTTAGTTTATTTTAAATTTCTTCAGTTCCGCCAACGGTAAGATTATGAATAAGCATTGTAGGTTGGCCAACTCCCACAGGCACTCCTTGGCCATGCTTACCACAAGTCCCAATTCCAGGATCAAGTTGTAAGTCATTACCGATCGCGCCTACCCTTGTTAGTACGTCAGGCCCATTCCCTATAAGTGTAGCCCCTTTTATGGGTTTACCAATTTTACCATTTTCTAATTTGTATGCTTCAGTACAACTAAAAACAAATTTTCCAGAGGTAATATCAACTTGACCACCACCAAAGGCGACGGCATAAATACCATTTTTTACCGAAGATATAATTTCATTTGGATTTCGATCCCCTGCCTCCATAATTGTGTTGGTCATTCTAGGCATTGGAGCACAAGAAAAATCTTGGCGTCTTCCGTTTCCAGTTGGAGACATTCCCATGAGTTTTGCATTCATTCTATCGTGCATATAACCAACTAATATTCCATCTTCTATTAAGACAGTCCTTCTTGAGGGAGTTCCTTCATCGTCTATAGTTAGGCTTCCTCTTCTTCCATTTAATGTTCCATCATCAACTACCGTAACCCCAGATGCAGCTACCTTTGATCCCATAAGGCCTGAAAATGCGCTTGTTCCTTTTCGGTTAAAATCTCCTTCTAATCCATGTCCAATTGCTTCATGCAATAATATTCCCGGCCAACCAGGCCCTAATACTACTTCCATTTCACCAGCAGGCGCCGGAACTGATTCAAGATTAACGGACGCTTGACGTAATGCTTCGTCGACATTTTCTCTCCACGCAAGCGGATTGATGTAGTCCTCATAAGTGGTTCTTCCTCCTGCTCCACAATTACCAGACTCTTGTCTATCCCCTTTCTCCATTACAACTTGTATATTTAATCGAACTAATGGACGAACATCTCCTACTTTCATTCCACCTGGTCGGATAATTTCAAGAACCTGCCAAGAGGATAATAGTGAGGCTGATACTTGACATACTCTTGGATCTTTTCCTCTAGCGTATTGATCAATTTTTTCGAGGAGATTTACCTTCTCGTCGAAGGGAACTTCATCAAGAGGGTTATCGTTTTGATAACGGGATTGATTAGTACCTATTGGTTGTTCCGAATAAATTCCAGAATGATTTTGCTTTGCTGCTTTTATAACTTTAGCAGAGCGTTTGATAGATTCTTCTGATAATTCTGAGGAGTGTGCATAAGAAACACTATCATCAACTACTGAACGCAATCCAAAACCCTGAGAAGTATCGAATGAAGCAGAGGTTAGTCTACCATCGTCCCAGCTAAAACTTTCTGATTGTCTGTATTCTAGAAAAAGTTCACCGTCGTCTGTTTTATGTAAGGCATCGTTAACAACTGTTTCGACTGCGCTCTGATCGAGTTCTGCTCGATGGAAAAGAAATTCTTCTGCTTTGGATCTATCGGCCATGGACTTTCCGTTCGTAGGCGCAAGTTAATAAAGATTTAAGATAGTCTTCCAAGGAGGTAAAGACACCCTATAAGTATCATAAAAAATATTGTTTGATCATTTTTCCATATTTATTACTTATAAATAAATTGAATGGTTCACAAATATAGCCCCAATTCTGCGACAAAATGTCGCATAATACAGGGATTTTGAAAAAATTAGCAGAATTTCTAGTTTTTTTATTAAACCTATGGCCATTTATTGATGTATACGCTTCAAAAAGTTGGGTGTTTTCTTTTCCCTGTTCTAGTTTTCAGGTATATTTTCATGATAAGGTTGACCCTTGTCACTTTATTTATGATAACTGGTTTAATGTCGGTTCAATTAATGAGTTTGTAAAACCCAACTAACTGCCAAAGTTCAGGGGGCTTAGGGAATGATTTTAAGGAAATTAGCTTTTGCAACGATGGGTTGGTTAACTGGGATATTTGTCCTTGTAACTAATGCTTTAGCACAAGATGGGGTATCAACTGAATGGCAAATTGGTCTTCAGACTCCAGCAACTCCTCTCATGCAAGAGATGCAGGATTTTCATACAGCTGTGTTTTGGTTAATTACTGTTATCAGTATATTTGTTCTAGCCTTGATCGCCTATATTGTTGTCAAATTCAATAAAGAGGCTAACCCAGTTCCTTCAAAAACTACTCATAATGCAATACTTGAGGTTTCGTGGACTGTCATCCCAATTCTTATTTTAGTTTTAATGGCTATCCCTTCTTTTAAGCTACATTACAAAGCAGATGTTGTGCAAACACTTGAGAGTGTTAACGAACTCTACAAGTTTACAGATAAATCTGGTAATCCCATACTTATAGAAGATGAATTAACAATCAAAGCAAGTGGCTTCCAGTGGGCATGGATGTATGATTATCCAGACCATGGAGTTCAGGGAATGGATGCTTTTTGTGCAGCAGGGCCTGCTACTTATTGTTTAGCTGAAGCCGGACCGGATGATAATAGACTCCTTGAAACATCAAATCGTGTTGTCGTTCCTGTGAATACATTGGTCAGAATGCAGATCACAGCTGAGGATGTAATTCACAACTGGACTGTTCCAGCCTTTGGAGTGAAGATAGATGCGGTTCCTGGCAGAATGCATGAGACTTGGTTTGTTGCCACTAGGGAAGGCACTTTTTATGGGCAATGCTCTGAGCTTTGTGGAACTTATCATGGCTTTATGCCTATCGCTGTTGATGTTGTTTCGATGGAAGAGTTTGAGTTAAGAATTGAAGAACTTGCAGATATGTTTCCTGCTTTCTAGTTTTGTAGGATTTTTTTGGAATATAAATTATTTAGGTAACGAGGAATCATTATGAGTAGTGAATCTCACGCACACGGGCACGATAACCACGATCATACGCCTACAGGATGGCGTCGTTATGCCTATTCTACAAATCATAAAGATATAGGTACTATGTATTTAATCTTTGCTATTTGTTTTGGCCTGATCGGTGGTTTCTTTTCATTATTGTTCCGAATCGAGCTGCAATCAGCTGGCGATGGTATTCTTGGTGGTGATTATCATTTTTATAATGTTTTAGTCACTGCTCACGGACTGATCATGGTTTTCTTCATGATTATGCCTGCGTTAATTGGTGGATTTGGTAATTGGATCGTTCCGTTAATGATTGGGGCTCCTGATCTGGCATTCCCAAGAATGAATAATATTGCCTTTTGGTTACTTATTCCTTCTGCAGCATTACTTATGCTTTCTCCTTTTGTTGGTGGAGGTGCTGGAACTGGCTGGACTGTTTATGCTCCCTTATCTACCTATGGACATTCTGGTGCATCTGTAGATATGGCTATTCTTTCATTGCATTTGGCGGGTGCTTCATCAATTTTATCTTCTATTAATTTTATTACAACTATCTTCAACATGCGTGCTCCTGGCATGACTCTTCATAAAATGCCTCTTTTTGTATGGTCAATTCTAATAACTGTTTTTCTATTATTATTATCTCTTCCAGTGCTCGCTGGCGCGATTACAATGTTGTTAACTGATAGAAATTTTGGGACAGCTTTTTACGACCCTTCTCAAGGGGGTGATCCAGTTCTTTACCAGCATTTATTTTGGTTTTTTGGTCATCCAGAAGTATATGTTCTTGTTCTTCCTTCTTTTGGGATTGTTAGTCATATAGTTGCTACTTTTTCTAATAAACCAATTTTTGGTTATTTAGGAATGGCCTACGCTATGGTTGCGATTGGTGCGATAGGATTTATTGTGTGGGCTCATCATATGTACACAGCCGGAATGGATGTTGATACTGAAGCTTACTTCTTTGCTGCAACAATTGTGATTGCTGTACCAACCGGAATTAAGGTCTTTAGTTGGTTAGCAACTATGTGGGGTGGTTCTATAGAATTTAAGACACCAATGCTCTGGGCTGTGGGTATGATATTCATGTTTACAGTTGGCGGTGTTACTGGTGTTGTCCTTGCTAATGGATCTTTGAACGCAATTTTTCATGATACCTATTATGTTGTAGGCCATTTCCATTATGTAATGGCCATGGGCGCAATGTTTGGGATTTTTGCTGGATTTTACTATTGGATTGGTAAAATGTCCGGTCGACAATATCCTGAAAATTTGGGCAAACTTCACTTCTGGGTAACTACTATTGGCGTTAACTTAACTTTCTTTCCAATGCATTTTTCAGGACTTGCAGGCATGCCACGTCGTGTTGCAGATTATCCTGATGCTTTTGAGCCTTGGAATTTTGTTTCATCTATTGGCTCATATATTTCATTTGCATCAGCATTGTTGTTTATATACGTCTGCTACAAAACTTTGACATCTGGTGAGAAGTTAGAGGCAAATTATTGGGGAGAAGGTGCTACTACTCTTGAATGGACTGTTCCTTCACCTCCACCATTTCATACATTTGAGGATCCACCACGGATTCCTTAATGTTAGTTGTGTGAAGTAAGAGTTTGCTGTGGCAACCGCAGGTGCTAATTCTAAGGAGACTGTTCCTGTGTCAGGTTGGACCGGTGAAGCTCATTTAAGCGATTATTTTTCCCTTATGAAACCAAGGGTAATGTCAGTAGTTGTGTTTACTGCATTAACCGGCCTCGTTGTTGCTCCAGGCTCTATGAATCCTATTTTAGGTTTTGTTGCATTACTCTGTATAGCGATAGGTGCGGGTGCGTCTGGAATGCTAAATATGTGGTACGACCATGACATTGATAAGCTTATGGATAGAACTGCATCTCGCCCGATTCCGGCTGGTCGTGTTCCAAGGGGTGAAGCTCTAGTTTTGGGGATGGGACTTTCTATTAGTTCCTCAGTCATGCTTGGTGTTTTAGTTAATTGGATTGCTGCAGCTATGCTTGCGTTCACGATCTTTTTTTATGTTGTGATTTATACAATGTGGTTAAAGAGAAGGACTCCTCAAAATATTGTTATTGGTGGCGCTGCGGGTGCGTTGCCCCCAGTTGTTGCGTGGGCAGCGGCTACTGGTGAAATAGGTTTAGGGGCTGTAGTTCTTTTCATACTTATTTTTGTTTGGACACCTCCACATTTCTGGGCTTTAGCTCTTTTGAAAAGTGATGAATATAGTGCGTCAGGGGTTCCAATGCTTCCTGTAGTTGCAGGTGAGGCAAGAACCCGCCGGGAAATTTTTATATATAGTATTTTGGTTGCTATTGCTGGCACTCTCCCCTGGTTTATAGGGCTTGCAGGAACTATTTATCTTATAGCAGCTATCATTTTTGGCTCTGTTTTTTTGGGATTTGCAGCTATGGTTTGGCACAATAAAGATGAGATATGGTCAACCCGACTGTATGGCTATTCCATTCTTTACCTTCTTCTTCTTTTCGCTTTTTTGTTAGTTGAGGGTGGCACTTCGGGGCTTTTATTGTGAGTCAATCCGATCCAAACTGGGAGGGGCGTCGCGGAAAGAATAGAGCTGTGGCAATCGGCTTAATTTTATTTGTTATAATTATTTTCTTGGTCACTATAGTCCAACTTAGGGGTACTTAATGCATTCTCAACCGTTTAGTTTCGGCAAAAGAAAAACAGCTATTTTTGCTGGTATTTTGGTCTTGACTATGCTTGGCGCTGCCTATGCTTCAGTTCCGTTATACCGAATCTTTTGTCAGGTGACTGGCTATGGAGGAACAACCCAAGTTGCTGATTTTGCTCCTGGAAAGGTAAGTGATCGAATAATCAATGTAGTTTTTGACGCTAATACAGCAGGGGTTCTGCCTTGGAAATTTCATCCAGTACAACGGGATGTAGACGTGTATGTTGGTGAGGAGACTTTAGTTTTTTATACTGCAACTAACCCATCTGAGAATCCAATAACTGGCACTGCTACCTTTAACGTGACCCCTGCAAAGGCTGGAAAGTATTTTAGTAAAATTCAATGCTTCTGTTTTCAAGAGCAAACTCTCGAACCAGGGCAGAGTGTGGATATGGGGGTAGCATTCTTCGTTGATCCAGCTATTCTTGATGATCCAAATTTAAACGATGTTGAAAGAATTGTTCTTTCCTACACGTTTTTTGAATCTGGCAGAACTTAAGCTAGGTTTTACCGCAGAGGTTATCATGCTAGACTGGTGAAGCCAGAAAAGCTTGGATAGTCAAATAAATTGAAGAAGTAAAAGAAAGGCTTTGGGGGAATATACAATGGCAACAGTAGATACGCATCCATATCATGTTGTGGAACCAAGTCCGTGGCCAATTTTAGGGGCACTTTCAGCGGGGGTTCTAGCAGCAGGGGGCATCATGTATATGCACGATGTTACCCCTTGGGTTTTCCCTGTGGGAATGATCTTGGTTCTCTATACCATGTATGTTTGGTGGAGAGACGTTATAAGTGAGGCAGAAGGTGGACAGCATTCTAAAGTAACCCAAATTGGACTTCGCTATGGAATGTCAATGTTTATTGCATCTGAAGTAATGTTCTTTTTTGCTTGGTTTTGGGCTTTCTTTAATGCAGCAATCTATCCAACTGAACAGATGGGTTTTATGTGGCCTCCTGAAGGAGTTTTAATATTTAATCCTTGGTCAATTCCTCTAATTAATACTTTGATATTATTAAGTTCAGGCGTGACGGTTACTTGGGCTCATCATGCTTTAAAGAAAAACGACCGCAAGGGCTTAATTATGGGCCTTTGGGTTACTGTAGCTTTAGGGGCCATATTTACTGGTTTTCAGGCTTATGAATATATACATGCTCCATTTGATTTTACTGGTGGAATTTATGGAACCACTTTCTTCATGGCCACCGGGTTTCATGGAGCACATGTTCTCATAGGAACTATATTTCTAGCAGTGTGCCTGGCGCGATCTTATAAAGGTCACTTCACTCCAGAACATCATTTTGGATTTGAGGCGGCCGCATGGTATTGGCATTTTGTTGATGTAGTTTGGTTATTT
>CAZHAN010000039.1:0-9232 GCA_964530575.1 uncultured Rhizobiaceae bacterium
CTGCCACCAATCCACAATCTATCTCTATTGATGATCTTGATAAATCAATAATTGATCAAGAGAGAATTATTTATGCAGAGCAAGCAAAAGATAGCGGTAAACCAGATAATATTATTGAAAAGATGGTAGATGGTCGAGTGAATAAATTTTATAACGAAGTCGTCCTTATGGAACAAATTTTTGTTATTGATAATGAAAACAAAGTATCTAACGTCCTTAACAATTTTTCTAAAGAAAATAATTGCGATATATCAATTAAACAATTTGTTCGATTTTCGTTAGGTGAGGGAATTGAAAAAAGAAATGAAGATTTTGTTGCTGAAGTTGCAGCAGTGAAAGAATCTTAAGGCGATATATAACTTATATGGCGACTGATTTTCTTTATCGTCGTGTTCTCCTGAAACTATCAGGTGAGGCGCTTGCAGGCGAGCAACTAAGCCAAGGCATTGATTATTCTATAGTTAGCCGCATAGCTAACGATATTGCTGATGTCCATCGAAGAGGGGTGGATGTAAGTCTTGTAATTGGTGGAGGTAACATTGTTCGTGGGCGTTCAGCTTCGGATGCTGGGATGGAAAGGGCAAGTGCCGACTATATGGGTATGCTTGCAACTGTTATTAACGCCTTAGCGATGCAAAATTCATTAGAGGGAGCAGGTATAAGTACTAGGGTTCTGTCCGCTATACCTATGTCCAGTGTATGTGAGCCATATATTAGAAGACGAGCATTAAGACATTTAGAAAAAAGAAGAGTAGTAATATTTGCTGGTGGTACAGGTAATCCGTTCTTTACAACCGATACTGCCGCCGCTTTACGGGCTGCGGAAATGAATTGTGATGCTTTGATGAAGGGAACGCAGGTTGATGGGATTTATGATTCTGACCCAAAGATTAATCCTAATGCAAAGAGATATAATTCACTAAGCTATCTGGATGTGCTGTCTAAAGATCTAAAAGTTATGGATGCATCAGCTATTTCTCTATCAAGAGAAAATAATATTCCAATAATAGTATTTTCAATTCATGATACTGGTGAATTTGAAAAAGTTGTTTTTGGCAATGGAACTTGGACAACTATTAAAGAAATGGAGTGAATGGTGGAAAATTTCGATCTAGCTGAAATTGAACGTAGAATGACAGGCGCTCTTGAAGATCTTAAGCATGAATTTTCAGGACTTAGAACTGGAAGGGCATCACCAAGCTTGCTTGACCCAGTGATAGTTGAAGCTTATGGATCTTCTATGGCTATCTCTCAAGTGGCAAATATTAATACCCCTGAACCAAGATTGCTTTCTGTTCAGGTTTGGGACAAAACCCTTGTTCAGTCCGTAGAAAAAGCTATTCGAACTTCTGACTTAGGACTCAATCCTTCTGTAGATGGACAAACCGTCCGTGTTCCAATTCCTGAGCTTAATGAAGAGCGTCGACGTGATTTGACTAAAATTGCAGCTAAATATGCTGAGGAACATCGAGTGTCAGTTCGAAATGTTCGTCGCGATGCTATGGATAAGCTCAAGTCCCAAGAAAAAAGTGGTGAAATTTCTAAGGATGAACACCGTGTAATGGGTGAGAAGGTCCAAAAATTAACTGATAAGATTATTGCTCAGATTGATGAATCGCTTAATGTTAAAGATCGAGAAATTATGCAGGTCTAAATAACAAATGAACAGAGATTTTATTGTTAAGGAACGGGGATCGGGTCCTTTACCGAGGCATATTGCAATTATTATGGATGGCAATGGAAGGTGGGCAAAGGAACGAGGACTCCCACGTATTGCTGGACATGAAAAAGGTTCTGAAGTTGTAAAACATGCTGTTCAAGCTTGCAATGAATTACAGATTGAATATTTAACCCTATATGCATTTTCTTCAGAAAATTGGAAGAGGCCTTCATCTGAAGTAGATGGTTTAATGGGCCTTTTACAAATTTATCTTCGTCATGAAATTGCAGAGCTTGATTCTAGTAATGTTAAAATAAAATTTATTGGCTTTAGAGAACGTTTATCAAAAAATATTTCTAATTTATTGAATGAAGCTGAAAGAAAAACATCAGATAATAGTGGGTTGCAATTAATTATCGCACTTGATTACGGAGGTCATCAAGAGATTGTTCGTGCTACTCGTTTAATCGCTACTGATGCGTTAAATGGATTAATTAAACCAGATGATATAGACGAAATATTATTTTCAAGTAAATTAGAAACTACAAAAATACCTAATCCAGACCTTCTTATTAGAACTGGCGGAGAAAAACGTCTATCAAATTTTTTGCTATGGCAATTAGCATACACTGAATTAACCTTCCTTGATTTGTGCTGGCCAGATGTTTCAAAGGAACTGTTAATTAACGCTATTCACGAATTTACTCATAGAGATCGTCGGTTTGGAAATACCAATGAATAATAACATGCTGTTAAGAGTTGTTTCTGGGGTTATATTGGCCCTCTTAACAATTTCTGTAGTTATAATTGGAGGTTGGTATTTTTTTATTTTAGTTGCTACTGCAATTTACTTAATGACTTTTGAATGGAGTAGAATTATAGGTGATGTACCTTCTAGTTACCATGTATTAATAAGTGCAAGCTTAGTTTTTCTAGTTAGTTTGTTGCTATTTAATAATTCTTCTTTTTATATTTTTCTAACAATTTTGTTAGCTAGTATAATTTTAATATATAATCTAAAGCACTTGTCCAACAATCCAATCATGTTTTTTGTTGGATATATTTATGTACTTTCCCCCTCAATTGCCATTATATCAATTAGAATGTATCCAGATCTCGGGGTTGGTTTATATAACATTCTCTGGATTCTATTTGTTATTTGGTCAACTGATATTTCAGCATTTTTCACCGGAAAGGTCTTTGGTGGAATTAAATTAGCTCCAAAAATTAGCCCTGCAAAGACTTGGTCAGGATTTATAGGGGGTATTATAGCTGCTATTATAGTTGGATCTATTACTTGTTATTTGTTTGAGCTAGGATCAATGATTACATTTATTTGGTTAGCTTTTTTAATGTCCCTTTTAGCACAGTCTGGTGATTTAATAATGTCTAAAATTAAAAGACATTATTCAATTAAAGATAGTGGTAAACTCATTCCTGGCCATGGGGGTATATTGGATCGACTAGATAGTACAGTTTTATCCTTACCATTTTTTGGCATTTCATTGCTCTTAATTTAATATGAAGTATTATTCTTTAAATAATTCCTCTAATCATAATGAAGGCGCTGATACTATAATTAAAAGTGTCTCTATTCTTGGTTCAACTGGTTCAATTGGAAGAAACACAATTGACCTAGTTAGGGCTGGTGGTGAAAAATTTAAAGTAGAGGCATTAACTGCTAATAAAAATGTTGATTTATTGGCTGAACAAGCCTTGAGTCTTAACCCATCTCTCGTAGTTATTGGTGATGAGTCACTTTACAAAAAACTTAAAGAACTTCTTATTAATACAAATATTGAGGTTGCTGCAGGAGAAACTGCTTTAGTTGATGCCGCTTCTCGCCCAGCTGATTGGGTCATGGCCGCTATAGTTGGAGCTGCAGGTCTTTTGCCTACAGTTGAAGCAATTCGTCAAGGAACCACAGTTGCTCTTGCAAATAAAGAGGCTCTAGTTTGTGGTGGTGAGTATGTTATTGAAGAAACGCGTAAAAGTGGCGCTACACTTTTACCTGTCGATTCTGAACATAATGCAATTTTCCAAGTATTTGATTTTAATAATACTGAATTAATTGAAAAAATTATTCTTACTGCCTCCGGAGGCCCTTTTTCGAAATTTTCCCTTAAACAAATGGAAAAGGTTACTCCTTCGCAAGCATTTGCTCATCCAAATTGGGACATGGGAAATAAAATATCAGTAGATTCTTCTACGATGATGAATAAAGGTCTAGAATTAATAGAGGCATACCATCTTTTTGGTTTAAATGAAGAGAAGTTAGATATTCTTGTTCACCCACAATCAATTGTTCATAGTTTTGTTTGTTATAAAGACGGTTCTATGCTTGCGCAGTTAGGTGTCCCGGATATGCGAATTCCAATTTCTTATACTCTGGCTTGGCCGTCTAGGATGCATACTAGGGCTCCAAGCCTGGACTTGAGCAAAGCAAGCGATTTAAGTTTTGAATTACCTGATAATTCAAAATTTCCAGCTCTACAGATTGCCAGAGATGTCTTGAAAACAGGAGGGGCGACCCCTACTATTCTAAATGCCTCTAATGAGGTGGCTGTTGAAGCATTTATGAATAA
This sequence comes from uncultured Rhizobiaceae bacterium, assembly GCA_964530575.1. Classification (GTDB taxonomy): domain Bacteria; phylum Pseudomonadota; class Alphaproteobacteria; order UBA2966; family CAIVPW01; genus JAQBXG01. Next base: position 4,246 of record CAZHAN010000039.1, read on the forward strand.
AAAAATTGGTTTCTTAGATATTATTAGGGTAGTTAATAAAGTGATTGATAGTACATCAATGGGTAAGATTAATAGCATTAATGATATATTCGCTGCAGATTTTTCTGCACGACAAAAAACCGAAGCAATAATAGAAAATATTTAACTTTTAGAGTATTTGATGAGTATTATTTTTTCATTTTTAGCGTTTATTTTTGTTTTAACAATTCTCGTGTTTGTTCATGAGTTAGGTCACTACTCAATTGCCCGATGGCGTGGCGTAAGGGTTGAAATATTTTCTGTAGGTTTTGGTCCTGAAATTGTTGGATGGGATGATCGGTTTGGGACAAGATGGAAGATTTCTTGGGTTCCTTTCGGTGGTTATGTAAAATTTTTTGGAGATACAGGTGTTACTTCCGTTTCATCCGAGACCAATCAATTTACAGATGACCAAAAGTCAGTTTCGTTTTACCACAAACCTGTAATGAGTCGCATTGCAATTGTTGCCGCAGGTCCTCTTGCTAACTTCTTGTTTGCCATTATTTTATTGACCTCCCTTTATAGTAGTTTTGGCCAACCATTTTCATCTCCAGTGATTGAAGGTGTTGAGCCTGGATCTGTGGCTGATAATGCTGGATTTGTTTCAAAAGATCGGTTTTTACAAATTAATGGGTTTAAAACGGATCGATTCGAAGATTTGATGCAGATAGTCATGACTAATCCTGGTAGAAATCTCACCTTTATTGTCCTACGAGAAAATGAAGAGATAGTTATCAATGCTACTCCAGGCACTCGAACTTACCTAGATCGTTCTGGCGTTGAAAGAGAGGTTGGGTATTTAGGTGTAAGGGGAGGTGGTTATGAAATTGTTCAGCATGATCCGCTTGCTTCTTTATGGTACGCTACTAAACAGACTGTCTTTATAACCCAGCAGACCCTTATTGCTGTTAGTCGTATGATTACAGGTTCCGGAACTACGGATGATTTAAGAGGTCCGATTGGCATTGCTCAACTTTCAGGAGATGTTGCTCAAATTGGATTTAGAGCGATAATTGAATTTATGGCTCTTTTGTCAATCAGCTTAGGTCTCATAAATCTTTTCCCAATTCCAATGCTAGATGGTGGTCATTTATTATATTATTTTATTGAAATTTTAAGAGGAAAGCCGTTAGGTAAAAAATCCCAAGAAATTGGATTTCGTATTGGATTAGCGATGGTTTTATCTCTTATGTTTATAGCAACTTGGAATGATGTAACTCAGTTACAGGTATTTCAGAAATTGAGTTCACTTTATTGAAATTGATAATGTATTTTAGATATTCATTTTATAAAAAAATCTTAATTGTTTTTCTTTTTACAGTTTTTGCATCTCCAATTGATGCATTAGCTCAAGGTCTTCCTACAATTATAGATAGTATCAGAATTGAGGGAAATCAACGAATAGAGTCAGAAACAATAATTTCTTATCTCTCGGTTGTGCCTGGTGATCAGTTGAGACCAGAGCTTATAGATGAGTCTATCAAATCGCTATTCTCAACCGGCCTTTTTTCTGATGTTTCAATTTCAAAAGAAAATACAGCCCTTATAGTTCGTGTCTTTGAAAATCCCTTGATAAATAGGGTTGCATTTGAAGGAAATTTTAGTGTTAACGATGAAATTCTTTCTAATGAAGTTCAATTAAAGCCAAGAGGTATATTTACTAGGACTCGAGTTCAAGGAGATGTCCAAAGATTAATTCAGATTTATCAGAGTTCAGGAAGGTTTGCAGTAACCGTCGAACCAAAAGTTATTCAACTTGAACAAAATAGAGTTGATTTAGTTTATGAAATCAATGAAGGCCCATTAACTGGTGTAAGAAAAATTAGATTTATTGGAAATGAAATTTATACCGATCGTCAATTAAGGGGGGCCATTCAAACGAAAGAAACTCGTTGGTGGAGATGGCTTACCTCAGATGATACTTATGATCCTGATCGAGTGGGTTTTGATAGGGAATTATTATCATCGTATTATATGGCACGTGGTTACGCCGATTTTATCGTTGTATCCTCTGTCGCGCAGCTTTCTCCTGATGGCAAAGATTTTTATATTACTTTTACAGTTGAAGAAGGTTCGAGATATAAATTTGGTCAATCAGTAATCAAATCTGATGTTGAGGAAATTGACATTGATTATTTAACTTCATTCGTTCGTGGAAAAGTGGGTAGTAATTATGATGCATCTCAGGTTGAAGATACGGTTCTGAACTTAACCTTTGAGCTAGGAAAGGCAGGGTATGCCTTTGTCGACATAAGACCATTGTTGGAAAGAAATAGAGAGTCTGGTGTCATTGATATTATTTACCAAATTTCTCAAGGTCCCCGAGTTTATGTAAATAGAATAAATATTACTGGAAATTCAAGAACTTTAGATAGAGTCATAAGGCGTGAATTTAAAATTGCAGAGGGGGATGCGTTCAATTCAGCAAAAGTTCAGAAGTCAATACAGAATATTCATTCATTAGGTTTTTTTGATCAAGTTGACCTGAGTCAAACCTCAGCTAGAACTTCTAGCTTGAGGTCAGCTGAAACTATTAGTAATTCTCCTACAGATCGCGTTGATTTAAATCTAGATGTTAGGGAACGTTCTACTGGCGACTTAGTTTTTGGAGTTGGTTATTCAACAGTTGATGCTTTGATTTCTGAAATTACTCTTAATGAAAGAAATTTATTGGGAAGAGGGCAAAATTTATCGTTATCTTTTACACTTGCAAGTAAACGTCAACAATTTGATATTTCCTTAACTGAACCATACTTTTTAGGTCGAACACTATCTGCAGGTGTTGATCTTTTCTCAATAAGAAATGATCTTCAGTCTACTTCTTCCTATACTCAAAACCGCCGTGGATTTGGTCTTCGTTCAGGCTTCCCCCTTACAACAAATTTATTTGCTGGAGTTCGCTATTCCTTAAGACAGGATATCATCGAAGATGTTGGTGTGGCCGCATCAACTGTAATATCTAATCAACGTGGATCAAGGATTGTATCAACTGTGGGCTATTCTTTCTCTTATGATTTACGCGATGATCGTTTTTTTCCAACAGAAGGATACTCTTTACAATTTAATCAAGAGTTAGCAGGCTTAGGAGGTAATGTTAATTATTTAAGAACGAGCGCATCTGGTCAGTTTCATTTTTCTCCTTTTCGTCGAAATGTTGTTTTTAGTCTTACATTTGAAGAAGGTTTTATTCATGGCCTAGGAGATAATGTTGCGATTACAGATAGATTTTTTATTGGTGGGGATGATTTCAGAGGATTTGCATCATCTGGAATTGGTCCAAGAGACAAAATAACGAATGATTCTTTAGGTGGGAGACTTTATTATATTACTACTGCTGAAGTAGGCTTTCCGGTTGGATTGCCAGAGGATCTTGGTGTTAGAGGTAAATTATTTATTGATGTGGGGTCCCTTGGCCTTCATAGTTCCTCTTCAGCAGATGTCTATGCTAATGGTGGAGTTAGGGCAAGTTATGGGTTTGGGATAAACTGGATGTCACCTCTAGGTCCATTAAGATTGGATTGGGCATGGCCTTTAAAAAGTGAATCGTATGATCGACTTGAAGAATTTCGTTTTAGTATAGGGACCAGATTCTAAATAATTGGAAGGTTTGAAGATGTTTTTTCGAGCAATAGTAATCAGTATTTTTTGTTTATATTCTTATAACGCTAATTCTCAGGAGTTAATACCACCTGCAGTAGTTGCAGTATTAGACTCTCAGTATGTAATAGTTAATGGCAAGGCATCTCAGGGAATAAGAACACAAATAGAAGCAATCAGAGATATATATTCTGAAGAAATTACTGCATTAGAAGATCAGCTTCGTTCTGAAGAGGAAGAATTGCAACGACAAAGGGCTATTCTTGCTCCTGAAGTTTTCACAGAAAGAAGGGAAGCTTGGGAAAGCAGACTAGATTATGTTGAAAGATTGGTTGATGAGAGGAATAGGCAGATCGATCGAGCCTTTAATGAAGCAATGAATAAGGTTAGAGATGTTGTTTTAGAGGTCATTATCGAAATGACAGAACAAAGAGGGTTTAATATCATATTAGAAAAAGGTGATTTAGTTTTTGCAGATAGAGCTTTAGATATTACTGAGGATGTTATTTCCGCACTTGATGTTTTATTACCAAGCATTGAAGTACCAATGCCAGAGTAATATCATAATATGATGGTCGATTCACGTTTTTACAACGAGCCAGTATTGTTGTCAGTCTCAGAATTAGCTGAAGTTACCGGCTCTTCTGTTCACGGAGACAATAACAGAATCATTTCTGGGGTTGCCCCTCTCGATGAAGCTAAAGAAACTGATCTAACATTTTATGATAATCCTGCTTATAAGCAGTCATTTATAAACAGTAGAGCAGGGGTTATATGCGTTCATTTTGATAAACAAGTTATTGCACCAAAAGATACATCACTTCTTTTGTCTGATAATCCTTATAAAATTTATGCAATTGCTTTATCAAGGTTGTTTCCAGAAAAGAATATTTCTCCTGTTATCTCAAAAAAATCAGATATAAATTCTTCAGCCAAAGTTGGATTAGATTGTTCCATTCACAGCGGTGTAATAATTGAATCAAATGTTGTGATTGGTGACAATTGTTTTATTGGATCAAATACCGTTATTAAATCCGGTGTAATTATTGGAAGCTCTTGTTATATTGATTCAAATGTAACAATTTCTCATTCTATTTTAGGGTTTGGTACTAAAATTGGATCTGGTTCAAGAATAGGACAGGAGGGGTTTGGTTTTGTACCTGAGCCTGATAATTATATTCCAGTCCCCCAGTTGGGCCTAGTACAGGTAGGCGATAAAGTATCTATAGGCTCAAATTGTACCATCGATAGAGGTTCTTCAGGTGACACAATTATCGGTAGTGGCACACATATCGATAACCTTGTCCATATAGCGCATAATGTTCGCTTAGGAAGAGGTTGCATCCTTGCAGGTCAGTCCGGTATAGCCGGA
>CAZHAN010000040.1:0-9211 GCA_964530575.1 uncultured Rhizobiaceae bacterium
CTGATACATTATCTGATTGGATGACTAATAAACTCGATAGAAAAAAGATCAGGTCACATGCTGATAAAATTGTTAATGTCATTTCAACTAACGACCCGAATCAACTTAATACCGTTTCAGTTACTGAAGCATGGAGAGATGGGGATTTTGGTGCAGATGTTGTTCTTTCATCAAAGCCAGGGCATGTTTCAGACGCTGAAGAGCCAGATGTGTTAGATGCTTTATTAAAATACTTTGCATAAATTATAGTTTAATTTTTTATTGAAATAGGATTAAAGTCTATTTCATTATCATAAACATCTGATGAATCTACTCTTTTAAGATAGTTAACAACAATATAAGTAATTGGAGTCATCGCTATTTCATAGATGGTTTTTACTATCCATTGCGTAAAAATCATTATTATTAGTGTGCTGGTTGGAATATTTCCAACAAATGCAATAAAAATAAATACTGTAGAATCTAGAGCCTGACCAACAATCGTAGAGCTAATAGTTCTCAGCCAAAGAAATTTTCCTTTAGTTATTACTTTAACTTTTGCAAGGATATAAGCATTGGCGAATTCCCCAATAAGATAAGCAATAAGTGAAGCAAATAATATTCTTGGAACTAAACCAAGAATATTATTCCATGAATCTTGGTTAATCCAGAAATCTGCCGCAGGTAGGGCCCCGGCTATCCAAATTGCTAGTATTGCGAATATATTACAAGAAAATCCAATCCAAATAACCTGCCTTGCCTTCGCATACCCATATACTTCTGTTAATACATCGCCAATAATATATGAAATTGGGAATAAAAGTATTGCTGCTGGAAGAATAAAGGTACCAATTGTAATAATCTTAACTGCAATAAGGTTGGATGTAATTAAAACCGTGGTAAATAAAGAGGCAATTAATACTAACCTGTGAGAATATTCCTTTGAGGGCGTTTTATTGGTGATCATTCCTAAACCTTTATATACAATATTTCCTATTAAATTTATACTTTGATTGGTGTTTTATGACTGAAAATAATCTTAAACAACTGGGAAACAGTTCTGAAATTCCATCTTCCCCAGATGAAGCAATTTTGGAAAAAATTGTTAATCCACATTCTGACAACAAATATCTAGTTCGATTTACTATCCCAGAATTCACTTGCTTATGTCCTATAACTGGTCAACCTGATTTTGCTTTCATATTGATTGATTATGTACCTAATGAGTATTTAATAGAAAGTAAATCACTTAAACTTTTTATGACCTCTTTTCGTAATCACAATGCCTTTCATGAAGATACAACTATTGGTATTGCAAACCGTCTCAATAATCTACTTTTGCCCGATTGGTTACGAATTGGAGGTTATTGGTATCCTCGTGGTGGTATTCCTATAGATATATTTTATCAAACAGGTGATCCACCAAAGGGCGTCTGGGTTCCTGATTCTACTATTCCATCTTATAGAGGCAGGGGGTAGGATAAAATATGTCAGATAGAAAATTCAACAAAGCAAGATTACCAAGTCGCCATGTTACAGTTGGCCCTGAAAGAGCTCCTCATCGATCTTACTATTATGCAATGGGCCTTGATGCAGATGATATCGCAAAACCTTTTGTCGGAGTCGCTACTTCTTGGAATGAAGCAGCACCATGTAATATTTCGCTTGGTAGGCAAGCAAAGTCAGTTAAAAAAGGTGTAAATTTAGCTGGAGGTACACCTCGCGAATTTACAACTATTACTGTTACTGACGGCATAGCAATGGGTCATGCCGGCATGAAGTCATCATTGGTAAGCAGAGAAATAATAGCAGATTCAGTTGAGCTTACAATTCGAGGTCATTGTTATGATGCTCTGGTTGGTCTTGCAGGCTGTGATAAATCTTTACCTGGCTTAATGATGGCAATGGTTAGATTAAATGTCCCATCTGTTTTTATGTATGGGGGCTCTATACTCCCAGGAAGGTTTGAGGGCAAAGATGTTACTGTAGTGGATGTTTTTGAGGCAGTTGGAAAATATGCTGCAGGAACAATTGATGAAAAAAAATTAATTGACCTTGAGCAAGTTGCTTGTCCTTCTGTAGGTTCATGTGGGGGTCAATTTACCGCTAATACTATGGCATGTGTTTCAGAGGCTATTGGATTGGCTATTCCTGGATCTGCTGGAGCACCAGCACCATATGAATCACGTGATAAATTTGCTGAAGCTTCAGGATTAGCCGTAATGGATCTTTTAGAAAATAATATAAGACCAAGGGATATAGTTACTCGTGCATCCCTTGAAAATGCAGCTGTAGTGGTTGCTGCTTCTGGCGGTTCAACAAATGCCGGACTTCACTTACCTGCTATTGCTAATGAAGCAGGTATTGATTTTGACTTACATGCAGTAACTGAAATTTTTAGGAATACCCCTTACATTGCTGACTTAAAGCCTGGCGGAAAATATGTTGCTAAAGATATGTACGAAGTAGGAGGTGTCCCTGTTCTAATGAAAACACTTTTAGATGGTGGTTTTTTACACGGTGATTGTTTAACTGTTACTGGTAAAACTATTGCTGAGAATCTTAATAATACTAATTTTCCTCTTGACCAAGACGTTATTCGACCCATTTCTAACCCTTTATCTACCACCGGTGGTGTTGTTGGTTTAGTAGGCAATCTTGCACCTCAGGGCGCGATAGTAAAAATAGCAGGACTAGAAAATTTATTCTTTGAAGGTAATGCCAGAATATTTGATAGTGAAGAAGATGCGTTTACTGCAGTTCAGGCTCATAACTATCAAGAGGGAGATGTTATTGTTATTAGATATGAAGGACCTCGTGGGGGGCCTGGAATGAGGGAAATGCTTTCAACGACTGCAGCTATATATGGACAGGGAATGGGCGAAAAGGTAGCTCTCATAACTGATGGAAGATTTTCAGGTGGAACGAGGGGTCTTTGTATAGGTCATGTCGGTCCAGAAGCTGCTGTAGGAGGGCCAATTGCTTTGTTAAGAGATGGAGATAGGATAAGAATTGACGCTGATAAAGGAACTATAGACGTTGATTTAGAGAGTGTTGAAATTGAAAAGCGAAGAAAATTATGGAAACCTAGGGATACAGACTATCAATCTGGAGCTATATGGCGATATGCAAAAACAGTTGGTGATGCCGAAAAGGGTGCAGTCACCCATCCTGGTGGTTTTTCTGAGACACATGTTTATGCTGATATTTAAATTTCTCAAATAACTCTATTCTTTAGTTTACCATTTTAATTCATTCAATTTATCACTAATTTCACACCATACAGGAACATGGTCAGATGGTTTTTTTTCAGATCTTGGCTCTTTATCAATCTGACAAGTTAATAACCTATCCGCAATTGACGGAGACAGCAGTAGGTGATCAATCCTTAGTCCATGGTTTTTTTGCCATGCTCCCCCCTGGTATCCCCAATAACTATATTCTATTTCATTTGGATGAATTGCTCTAAATGCTTCAGTGATACCAAGATTAAGAATGCTTCTAAAGCGTTCTCTTGATTCTGGCTTACATACTGCATCATCTTTCATAGCAATTGGATCGTAAACATCATAATCAGTTGGCCAAACATTACAATCCCCTCCCAAACTAAAAGATGTTTCGGAGTTTCAAAGCTCATTGACATGGCTAAAAAGTTTATCCATCCAATTAATTTTATAAGAGTATTTTTCAGAATCTATAGGATTGCCATTGGGTAAATATATAGATGCAATTCGGATACCTGAAATTTCTGCCTCAATATACCTTGCCTGAGGGTCCTGTTCATTATTATTTAAACCTCTAGTTATATCGTGTATTGGATATTTGGAGAGTATAGCTACTCCATTGTAAGTTTTTTGGCCCCAAACAGCTGAATTGTATCCTACATCTCCGATTTCTTGTTCAGGGAAAGATTCATTAACGCCCTTTAATTCCTGAAGAAGAAGAATATCAGGAGATGAATCTTCCAAATATTTTATAACCAAATGTAATCGGGATTTAATAGAATTTACATTCCAAGTTGCAATTTTCATAATTCAAATTAGCAATATATCTGATAAAAATATAACTATACTGAAAAAGAAGCCCCACAACTACAAGAGGAGGAAGCGTTAGGGTTGCCAATTGTAAATTGGGAGCCAATCATTTCTTCAACAAAATCTATTTCAGATCCAGAAAGGTACATTAATGAGAGAGGGTCGATTACAACTCTAGCACCACCCGTCTCAATGATTTCGTCGCCGTCCTTAATTTGATCAACTGAAAAAGCATATTGGAAGCCAGAGCAGCCTCCACCATTTACGGAAACCCTAAAAGCTGCATTGATCTTGTTTTCCTTGATCATCAGGTCATTTATGCGTTTTACTGCCCCACTAGAGAGCGTTACTGGCGTTTCAGTGCTTATAGGCATAATATTTATTATATCTCTCTGGTTGAAAGTTTATATACTTGAGGATTTCAATAATTTTGCCATATCTTTCTATTTATGCAATCTGTGCTTTATGTCAATTCAGAATAATAGAAATAGTTAATTTTACAACTATAGAACCCCAAGATAAGGTCTGAATTATGCAAATCCATAGTATTAATAGTTCCCTAAATAGGTCACCGCTTGCTAGCAAGCCTGAGAACAGTAGGGGAAGAATATATCCTGAGCAAAAAAGCCCTTCTAGAAGCGAGTTTCAGCGAGATAGGGACAGGATAATACATTCGGCTGCATTTAGACGTTTACAGCATAAAACACAAGTTTTTGTCCATAATGTTAGTGATCATTATAGGACTCGATTAACTCATACTATTGAAGTTGCCCAGATAGCAAGGTCAGCAACAAGAGCGCTAGGTCTTGATGAGGATTTAGCAGAGGCGATTGCGCTTGCCCATGATTTAGGTCACCCACCTTTTGGTCATGCAGGTGAAGAAGCTTTAGACAGGGAGTTAGCTGAGTATGGAGGTTTCAATCATAACGCTCAAACACTTAGAATTGTTATTGAATTAGAAAATAGGTATGCCTCATTCCAGGGTCTTAATTTGACCTGGGAGGTTCTTGAGGGAATGGCTAAGCACAATGGGCCCATCGTTGGACCTAATGCCCCAAAGGTTGATGCTCCTAAGTCAATAATTAAAATTGCTAATAATTATAATCTTGACCCATCAAATTTTGCTGGACCTGAGGCACAGGTAGCTTCTTTGTCAGATGATATTGCGTATCTTAACCATGATATTGATGATGGTGTCAGAGCAAAATTACTTTCTCTTTCAACTTTAAAAGATTTTAATTTAAGTGGATCGATCCTTGAAGAAGTTGAACGACAATATCCAAAAGAAAAAAATACAATAATTTTACATGAAACCATCCGACGTCTAATCGATGCTATGATAGTCGACTTAATTGACGAAACAAAAAGAAGAATTGAGAAATTAAAACCTACTAGCTCTAAAGATATTAGTGAGTTAGGAGTTCCTTTTGTTGCTTTTTCTGAACAGATGTTTAAAGAAATTTCAGATTTACGAAATTTTCTTTATCATAATATGTATAAGCATTCTGAGGTTAAAAAAAGGGCTGAGGAGGGTGCTGTAATTGTTTCAGATCTTTACAGAAAATATGTTAGCGATCCAAGTAAACTTCCTTTGCACTGGGCGCCAATAAAAGGAGAGAAGAATAAAATAACTTCCCGGAGGATAGCTGACTTCATTGCAGGCATGACTGATAGGTATGCAAAAAGGCAACATGATTTATTTCAAGGAAATATTTAATGAATTATTTTAATTTCCTTCATGAGCGTGTACTCACAGAAATCAATGGCATGGTCAAAGATGGAGAGCTTCTTCCTGATTTACCTATTGATAATATTACAACTGAATCACCAAGAGATCCTAACCATGGGGATGTTGCTACCAATGCAGCTCTAGTTTTAGCTAAGCCTGCTAGTTTAAGCCCAATTCATATTGCTGAATTATTATCTAAGAGGCTTCAAGATTACGACGATACAAACTTAGTTGAAATTGCTGGACCAGGATTTATAAATTTAAGATTAAAAAATTCTTTTTGGCATAATTATTTATTCAAGACTCTTATTGCTGGAGAGAATTTTGGTAAACTTAACCTGCCATTAAGTAAAAAAAGAAAGATAAATATTGAATTTGTTTCAGCTAATCCGACGGGCCCTATGCATATAGGACATGCAAGAGGGGCTGTATTCGGTGATGCGCTCGCTTCAGTGCTTGAATTTATAGGGCATGATGTTGTTAGAGAATATTATATCAATGATGCAGGTGAGCAGGTTAATACTTTGGCTCGATCAACCCATATAAGATATTTAGAAAACTTTGGAGAAACATTAACTGAAATACCAACTGGTCTTTATCCGGGAAACTACCTGAAAGAAGTTGGAAAAAAACTATTCTTACAGGTTGGAAATAAATACTTTGGAAAAGATGAATCGTTGTGGATTAATAAAATAAAGGATTTTTCTTTAAATCAAATGATGGATTTAATAAAAGATGATTTAGCTGCACTTGGCATTTACCACTCCAAGTTCGTTTCTGAAGAAAAAATAATTAAAGATGGAAAAATTGAAAAAATTCTTCTAAAGCTCCAAAATATGGGGCTTATATATAGTGGTGTATTGGATCCACCCAAAGGAAAAGAAGATAAAGATTGGGAGCCCAGGGAACAGACACTATTCAGATCTACAAATTTTGGTGATGATGTCGATAGATCTCTTCAGAAATCAGATGGAACTTGGACTTACTTTGCTTCAGATGCAGCATATCATTTTGATAAGATTGAAAGAGGTTATGATACGCTTATTAATGTATGGGGTGCTGATCATGGTGGCTATATTAAAAGAATAAAGGCTGTTGTTGATTCACTTTCTAACCAAAAAGTAGTTCTTGATGTTAAAATTTGTCAGATGGTTCATCTTCTCAGGGCTGGCAAACCAATTAAAATGTCAAAAAGGTCAGGTGAGTTTGTGACTTTAAGAGATGCAGTTGATGAAGTTGGTAAGGATGTCATTCGGTTTATTATGTTAACACGCAGAAATGATGTTCCATTAGATTTTGACTTTTCACTAGTAACTGAGGAATCAAGGGATAATCCAGTTTTTTATGTTCAATATGCCCATGCGAGATGCTGTTCAATACTTCGTAATGCTTTAAAAGCTATCCCTACCTTGAATTTAAATTTAGATTCTCTCTCAAGTGCCAATCTTTCCTTACTGACTCATCCAAAGGAAATTTCTGTTATAAAATCATTAGTTAGCTGGCCTAAGGTAGTTGAAACTGCTGCTTTATCTCATGAACCACATAGAATTGCTTTTTTTCTAAGAGAATTAGCAGCTTCATTTCATGCCTTATGGACGCAAGGTAAAAAAGAGAATGAATTAAGATTTCTAATTACAGAAAACCATGAATTAAGTGAAGCCAGAATTGCTTTGGTCGCAGGTTGTGCTTTAGGTCTTTCAATAGGGCTTAATTTGATGGGAGTTACACCTGTTAAGGAACTTAATTAAATAATGTCTGAACAAAAAGAATCACCTCAATTTGATTTAACAATTCAAAATAAAAAATCTAATATTTTCAAGATAAAAAAATCAAATTTTCTTAGTAAATATTTTTTTCCTCATTTAACCATAGTAATGTTCATTTCTATCTTTTTCATTTCTATCTTTTTTTCTTTCAAGCTTGGCGTTGAAAAAGGATCATCTGAGAATATTCCTTTTATACGTGCTGATTTATCACCATTAAAAAAACCACCACAAGACCCTGGTGGTTTAGAAGTTAGAGATCAGGAAAGTAGAATTTTTGGAATTATGGGTGAATCAGATAATAAAAATATAATTGAACAACTTCTTCCACCGCCTGAGCAACCTATAATTGAAGATGCTAATCAAACTTCTGAAAATATTGAAGACAAGAGGGTTGATAATGTAATTTCCGTTCCAGTACTAGCTGATGAACCATTAAATACTGATAACACTGAACAAAAGGAATTAGCTATTGTTGATAATACTATATCTTTAGGAGTAGAGGGTGCTTTCAAGGCTCAATTAGGTGCCTATCAATTTCGCGAGGATGCGCTTTCTGGGTGGACTGTAATAAAGCTTTTACACTCTGACTTATTAACTGATCTTATTCCAGATATTCAAGAATATAGAGATAATGAGACTGTATTTTATAGGTTAAGGGTTGGCCCATTTTTAGAGATAAGTGATGCTAATTTATTTTGTGAAGAGATGGCTAATAGAAATTATGATTGTATAGTAGTAGATTCTACTAATCCTTAGACAATTATTGTTAATAAAAATACAGTAAAATCAATAATTTATATATATTTTTTAATATAATACTTATGATTCATTAAAATCTTTAAATATTTAAGATTTTAATATAATTGTTTTTTTTGCGCTTGATGATTTTATTGTTATTATGTGTTCAAAATTATTTTGTTCACAGGTATTTAGGCCTAGTGAGGTTTTTCATTTTGATAACCCAAAATGTCAGTACATAATTCAGAAGATAAAAATCAAAATCTTTCAAGTGCCCTAATCATAGATATTGATGGGTTTGAGGGGCCGTTAGATGTACTTCTTTCTTTAGCAAGATCTCAAAAGGTTGATCTAACATCGATTTCTATACTCTCCCTAGCAGATCAATATTTAGCATTTATAAACGAAGCCAGAAGGCTTTCTCTTGAGCTAGCTGCTGACTATCTCGTCATGGCTGCATGGTTAGCTTATTTAAAATCTAAACTTTTGTTACCTGAAGATGATGAAGTTGATGAATTAAGTGGTCCAGAATTAGCAGCCTATCTTACTTTTCGATTACATAGACTTGAAGCTATGAGGAAAGCTTCAGAAAAGATTTTTGAACGGTCTCAATTAGGCCGTGAGGTATTTAGGAGAGGTATGCCTGAAGGAGTAAGAAATATTCGTCATTCTGTTTGGGACATTTCGCTTTTTGAACTTTTAAATTCCTATACGTCTTTAAAGAAGCCCGGAGATCCTGCTCCTTTACGTTTCACAACAATTGAGACTTATTCTTTAGAAGACGCACTAAAGCGTCTGTCAGATTCTTTGGGTACAACTCTTAATTGGGAAAGGCTTGAAAGCTATCTACCAGTTGGTGCTGTTAGTAATTTTTCAAAAAGATCTGCTCTTGCCTCCACTCTTTTAGCTGGCCTTGAGATGTCACGACAGGGAAAAGCTTACTTGCGCCAAGATAATCCATTTGG
>CAZHAN010000041.1:0-9147 GCA_964530575.1 uncultured Rhizobiaceae bacterium
TCGATTATTTTTCTATATCTGGCCTTTCTGCAGAGGTTTGTGCAAAGCTTTCTGGAGCGCAACCAGCGAGTTTAGGGGCTGCATCAAGAATTCCTGGCATCACCCCGGCTGCGATAGTCAGACTTTTATCCTATGTACGGTCAAAAAGAGCTGCATAATTGTTCCACGTGAAACAATTTCATTCACAAGATTTTCAAGAAGCAATAAATGTTCCACGTGAAACAATTGATAGGTTAACAAGATATGCTGATTTATTAATAGAAAAGAATAAATCTCAAAATCTTGTCTCTAAATCAACAATTGACCAAATATGGCACCGTCATTTTTTTGATTCTGCGCAATTAGCTTCTTTAGCACCAAATGGTAGTAAATTATGGTTAGATTTAGGAAGTGGAGCTGGTTTTCCGGGCCTTGTCCTATCAATTTTAGGTGTCGGAGAGGTCCATCTTGTAGAAAGGAGTGTAAAAAAAGCAGAATTTCTTTCTGAAGTGGCAGAAATAACAGAAGCTAATGTTAAAATTCATCCCTTTTCTATCGAAGAACTACATTATAAAGAATTTATTAACTTAAATTTTGATATAATTACATCTCGAGCAGTTGCTAAACCTGGAAAAATTCTCCAATTAACTGAGTTTATTGCTTCTCCAACAACAATTTACCTACTTCCAGTAGGTAGGGGCGCAGAGATGGCGTTGACCGAACTGAAAGAATCTTGGAAACTAGCCTCTGAAATTATTCCAAGTAGGACTGATCCAAATTCCAGCATCCTACTTCTTCGAGAGGTTTATAGAAATAGAACCAATAAACCCTGATTTTCCCCCTCCTCAAGAGGATTCTAGCCATTCCAGGCAAAGGATCATCTCAGTTGTTAATCAAAAGGGAGGTGTTGGTAAAACAACTACTGCAATCAATCTCGCAACTGCTTTAGCTGCGACAAATCATAAAGTTCTACTTCTTGACTTTGATCCACAGGGAAATGCGAGTACAGGGCTAGGTATTGCTCAAGAAGAACGTGCGGTGGGCTCATATGAGATAGTGATTGGCTCAAAAACAATTGATCAGGCTTGTAAAAGTACCGATATTCCTGGGCTTAGCTTAATTCCTTCCAGTATTGAGCTTTCTGGAGCAGAGTTAGAACTTGTTGGGGTTGAGAGACGTGAATATAGGTTAAAAGAATCTTTTAATAAGGGCGATGAACCCTTTGACTATGTTTTTATTGATTGTCCCCCTTCCCTTGGACTTTTAACACTTAACGCCATGGTTGCTTCAGATGCGCTTCTGGTGCCTCTTCAGTGTGAGTTTTTTGCGCTTGAGGGTCTTAGTCAATTATTAAAAACAATAGATAGGGTTAAGGCTAATTTTAATCCCAATCTCACTGTTCAGGGTGTTGTTCTGACTATGTTTGATCGACGAAATAATCTTTCTGGGCAAGTTGAGGCAGATGTTCGAAGTCATCTAGGTGATCAAGTCTATACCACTGTAATTCCAAGAAATATTAGGATTTCAGAAGCTCCATCGTATGGAAAACCTGCATTGATTTATGACCACGATTGTTTAGGTAGTCGAGCATATATAGATTTGGCTAGGGAGCTACTTCAAAGAGAAAGATTGCTTTTTGCCACCTAACTTTTATTGAAAGGAATTGCATGTCTGAAGAAGTTGTTAAACACCAAGGATTGGGGCGAGGATTGTCAGCACTTCTAGGTAATGAGGCTGATAATTATAAAAAAACTGTTGTTAATCAAAGATTTACTCAAGAGGCTTTAATCTCTCAACTACGCCCTGGAAAGTATCAACCCAGAAGGACATTTAGCAGTGAAGAGGCCTCTGCATTGGTAGAATCAGTCCGCCAGAGAGGTATTCTCCAGCCTATTTTGGTTAGGAAAATCAAAACAGAGGATGAGAATGAAATTTTTGAAATAGTTGCCGGAGAAAGAAGATGGCGAGCTGCCCAGGAAGCACAATTACACCAAGTACCAATAATTGTTAAAGATCTGACTGATGAAGAGACATTAGAGGTAGCGTTGGTTGAAAATTTACAACGTGAGGATTTGCTTTCTCTTGAGGAAGCTGAGGGTTTTCAGAGAATAATTGAAGAATTCGGATATACTCAAGAACAAATCTCTAAGGCAGTTGGCAAAAGTCGCAGTCATATTGCAAACATGCTCAGACTACTTTCTTTACCTGATTCTATAAAAAAATTACTTAATGAGGGTCAATTGAGTGTTGGGCACGCAAAAGCCCTTATCGGCTATGATGATTCTGAAGAATTAGCTAAAAAAATTATTTCAGAAGGCTTGAGTGTTAGGCAGGTTGAGTTTCAAACAAGTAAAAAAGAAAAAGCTTTTAGGGGCAAGGATTTCTCTAAACCACTGAAAAGCCCTGATGAAGTAGAATTAGAATCCCGTCTTTCTTCATCTCTTGGTCTGCATGTAACAATTAAACATAAGAGCAAAGAGAAAGGACAAATCTGTATTTCTTATACTACTCTTGAGCAGTTAGATGACATATGTCGGAAAATAATAAATCAATGAAACTATACTACATATAGTAGTTTATAAAAAAATATCTACTATATGTAGTTATTTTTTATTTGCTGCGGAAGCTATGCTTAGGGCAGTCCGTGAAGCAACGGTTTCATCTGGAACACCTGTTTTCTTACACGTTAGTTCTGCAGTGGAAACTAGATTAAGAGCTTTAGCCAATTTACGGGTATTCCATTTATTTAATGCTGCTTTAAATGTAGGTACGTTTTTCCAGAATACCGGTGGTTTTAGTGCTTTCATTGCTATTTCTGGGCTTTTACCAGATTCAATGAGTCCGGAAACTAGGTGTAGACGGGTGATTGTACGCCCAAGGCTCCTTAGGAAGGCAACAGGGCTTTGTCCTGCCTGGAAACATCGCCTAAGGGTTCTATCTAAAGCTTCTTTATTACCAATTATTGATGCAAGTGCGGCATCTTCAAGCTCTGCTTTATAAGAGTCTCCAAGAGATGCTTGGGTTATTGAGATATTAATTTTCTTTTTTACGCCTGCGTAAAGGCTTAATTTTTCAAGTTCATTTCTTAGTATTGCTCGATCACCACCAATAGATTGTCCTATCCAATTTAAAGATTCATTATCAACTTCATGACCAAGTTCATTTAAGATTCTTTTTGAAAAAGCACCAACCTTTAAACTATCTTCCGCATAACAGGGAACTACTGCTCCTAATTCAGATTTTTCAAACAACAACCTTATAGGAGATCTAGGTCCCAGATCACCTGATTCAGCAATGATAAAAGAGTCCTCCTCATGTTTTTCTTGGCTTCTTCGCTTCATAAGGAAATCAAATGCAGGTGCAAGGCCGTCACTAGCATCTGCAATCCTTATTAATCTTCTGCATCCCGTTAAAGATAGAGCTGCAGCTTCATCTATCAGTACTGATTTATCGGAAATAATATTAGGTGTAAGAAGTTCTGCGTAGCAGAAAGGATCCTCATTATTTTTACCTAAAATTGTTGATCTAAGTTCCTTGCCACGCTCTCGAACTAAGCCATGGTCAGGACCATATATCAATACGCAAGCAACTACGGGCTTTAATATAAAATCATTAATATTTTTTGCAGGTATTTTCATTATCAGTCAGTTGTTAAACTTCTGAAGTACACAGAAATTTGAGTGGTCATTTCTTCAGCTATTTCTCTAGAAACTCGATCTTGTGCGTTTCTTTCAGCAATTACATTTGCAAATTCAGAGCGTAAGATATTGTACGCAGCAACTGCTCTTAAATTTCCATTAAATACAATTTTTTCTGATTCTAAATCTTGAAGTTCAAATTCAGCATCTAGTATTAAATTAAAACGAGATACTGTAGCATCGCGCTCCAAAGCAACACCTCTTTTTGATTCAGTTAGATTTATTATTAGTTTATATTTAGGTAGTTCAGGCGGGCCATTGGGCGTAAGTCGATCAAGAAGGTTTCCATAAACAATTTGATTTAATCTATTATCTCCAGGTGAAACAAGAATTGTTGAGAGATGTTGAACGACGAATCCATCATCATATCCTGGTATTTCTCCATATAAAGGTTTAAACCCACAACTGGTGATAGATGACAATACCCCTATAAAAACTAAAGTGTGAAAAAATTGTCTCCATCTAAATAAATTTGGAGGGACTTGATCCATTAACTTCAAACCACAAAACTTACAATACGATTGGGAACAACAATTATTTTTTGGATTTTATTATTGCCAATTGCATTTTTTATTCTTTCTTGGCCATCCGATTTTGTTGCTTTAAGAGCTAGTTCTTTTAGTTCTTCTTCTTCTAAACCAGCTGGAACAACAATTGTTCCCCGTAGCTTGCCGTTTACTTGAATTCCTATGGTAATTGATTCTTCAATAATTAATTCAGGGTCATGTGATGGCCACTTAGTTTCTACAACTAATTTTTTATGACCTAATATTGACCAAGCTTCTTCTGCAAAATGAGGCATCATTGGACTAATAAGTAGTATTATTGTTTCTAAAGCTTCCCTAAGGGACCAAGGCAACGATGACTCATCATCAACCTTAGGAATAAATTCAGAAATAGTATTAGAAAATTCGTAAAGACGTGCAACGGCTACATTGAATCTGAATCGTTCTATATCATCTGTTACTTTTAAAATTGTTTTGTGAGTGATTTGACGAAGTTTTTTGGTGTTATCATGATCTAATTTTATTGGGCGTTGTTCTCCCGAATTAGGTAATAATTTAGATGCTTGTTCAATCATTCGCCAAAGTCTTTGGAGAAATTTTGCTGCCCCTGCTGCCCCTGAGTCAGTCCATTCTAAATCACGTTCTGGGGGAGAATCTGACAGCATAAACCATCTAGCGGTATCAGCTCCATACCGGGTAATTATTAAATCTGGATCAACAACATTTTTAAGTGATTTAGACATCTTTTCAGACCTGCCAACGATGATTGGCTCTCCAGTTTGAAAATGAACTGCCTCCCCTTTTTCATTAATGATAACTTCAGTCGGAAGAAGCCACTCATTACTTTGGGATTTATATGTTTCGTGCCCAACCATACCTTGAGTGAAAAGTGCCCCAAAAGGCTCCTTAAGGCTTAGATTATTAGTTTCACTCATTGCTCGTGCAAAAAATCTTGAATAAAGCAGATGAAGGACTGCATGTTCTATGCCCCCTATGTATTGATCAACTGGAAGCCAAGTTTCAGCGCTATGTTTTTTTACTGGCTCCTTATCCCGAGGCGAGCAAAATCTCGCATAATACCATGAAGAATCTACAAATGTATCCAGTGTATCAGTCTCTCTTTGGGCAGATTTACCACATGATGGACATTTTACATGTTTCCAGGCTGGATGAAGATCCAAAGGGTTTCCTGATACATCAAAATCTACATCTTCAGGCAATATGATAGGCAGTTCTGATTCATTTACAGGAACTATACCGCAAGAATTACAGTGAATGATTGGTATGGGGCATCCCCAATACCGCTGTCTTGAAATTCCCCAATCACGCAATCTGAAGTTAATTTCAGATACCCCCATGTTTCTATTTTCAAGAAGTTTTGTTACTTCTTCTTTCGCTTCTTGAACATTCAATCCATTCAGGAAATCAGAATTGATTATTCTTCCATCACCAACATATGCTTCTTTCTCAATCACACACTCCTCAATTGTTTTACCTCCAGGGGCTACAACTTGAACAACTGGCAGTTTGTATTTTAGTGCAAAGTCTAAATCACGCTGATCATGGGCTGGACAACCAAAAATCGCTCCAGTTCCGTATGACATGAGGACAAAATTGGCGATGTAAATTGGAATTTCTTTTTTACTTAGTGGATTAATAGCTCGTAGACCTGTATCAAATCCTTTCTTTTGTGCTTTCTCTATTGCTTCTTCGGACGTACCAAGACGGTTGCATTCAGAAACAAATTTTTTCGCTCCGTTATTGTTTAGTGCAATCTCTTGTGCAATGGGATGATCAGCTGATAAGGCTAGAAAGGATGCCCCGAATAATGTGTCGGGCCTTGTTGTAAATACTTCAATTGTTTTTTCTAGTTCTTTTAATAAGAATTTAATTTTTAACCCTTTAGATCGCCCTATCCATCTACGCTGCATTGCTTTAACTTTTTCGGGCCAGTTATTTAGTTCATCTAAAGCATCTAAAAGTTCGTCTGAGTAATTTGTAATTTTCAAAAACCACTGATTTAATTCACGTTTTTCAACTTCTGCTCCTGACCTCCACCCTTTTCCTTCAATTACCTGCTCATTTGCAAGTACTGTATTATCTTCTGGATCCCAGTTGACCCAAGATTTCTTTCTGTACGCTAGTCCCTTTTCGTAAAAATCTAGAAATAGTTTTTGTTGATGAACGTAATACCCTGGGTGACAAGTTGCTATTTCTCTTTCCCAATCTATTGATAAACCCATGCGTTTAAGTTCATTTCGCATAGTGTCAATGTTGGACATCGTCCATTCGTTGGGATGTATTCCTTTTTCTCTCGCAGCATTTTCAGCAGGTAATCCGAATGCATCCCAACCCATTGGATGAAGAACCTTAAATCCTTTAGCACGTTTATATCTTGCAACTACATCTCCAAGAGTATAATTGCGAACATGGC
Source organism: uncultured Rhizobiaceae bacterium (assembly GCA_964530575.1). Taxonomy (GTDB): domain Bacteria; phylum Pseudomonadota; class Alphaproteobacteria; order UBA2966; family CAIVPW01; genus JAQBXG01. The sequence goes on from CAZHAN010000041.1 coordinate 6,618, forward strand.
CCATGTGGATTCTCCCAGATGGATAAGGAAACATTTCAAGTACATAATATTTAGGCCTGGGGTCATCTTCGGAAGAGGAAAAACTATTACGTTTGGACCAAATGTCTTGCCATTTAGCTTCAGTTGCGCTCGCATTGTAAGTAGACATTTGTTTATCGATCTAAACTATGGTGTAGCATCTGAGTCTAACCACATTTCTCTAGCAGTGGTAAGGATCGCATTTTCAAAACCAATCTCAGTATTTGGGTTTATTGCAGAGTCTATCCATGTTTCTCCAGATCTTATTTGACGAAATACAGATACTCGGATTGCATCAGCTCTTAAACGTTGGTCCATTATTAAAACATTTATTTTAAATCGCTCTTCCCCATTTATTTCGGGCGGAGAATACCAATCGGTAATAATTACACCCCCAAAAGGGTCAGCTGATGCAAGGGGGAGAAAAGAGAGTGTATCAAGGGTCGCCCGCCATAAAAAAGCATTAACCCCTATTCCCCCAGACCCAGTTTGAGCGGTAGCCCTCCCGAGATCTGTCAAAGAAACACCTCTTTCACCAAATAGAAATCCAGCCTCATTCAACCTGCCTCTTTCTTCATCATCATTTGCAGGTGGACCGAGCTCAAAACCACTACACCCTGTTATTGCTATAAAAACTAAGGATATTGCTATAAATTTAAGAGTAATAATGTTTCGTATTTGAATAATTTGCATTGATAATTGTACTATTTTGATCGGATTGATGAGATATTAATAGATTTGCCTTCTAGCAGATTATAACCATGTGGATAAGGGTAGAAAATCGAGAAATACTCATTTTACCCCAGATTTAAAGATATTTTGATATCATAGAGCCATTTAGCTAAGTCCAATAAGTGGCTCTTTAGCAACACTGAGTAATATACGACACACATAATGGCTTGGTTTCTTGACCCTTTCTCGACTAAATGTAACAAAAGTTATGGTTCTTGGACAATTCTACGTTCAAGAAGTAGCTACTATACAGGAATTCCGTAAGTTAAATTTTTTTTGAGGAGAAATAGGGATGAAAAAAATCCTTGTTGGATCTACGGCTCTTATAGCCGCTGGATTACTTAGCGCCCCGGCAATTGCCGCTGGTGTTGAAGGGGGTGCAAACCTTGACCTCTCTTTGGGTGGCGATATGTCATTCAAATTGGAGTACATGAGTAAGCAGCCTACTAAAGCAGATACAGACGCACAACGTAGCCATAACTTTGAACTCAACGGCGAAATGCACGTAATGGGTACAGGTGGCAACGATGCTGGTTTAACCTTCGGTTTTGAGTTTGAACTTGAAACTGCTGGTGTAGCAGCAGGTGGAGACACTATCGATCAAAATTGGATTTGGGTCGATGGCCAGTTCGGTAAAGTAACTCTTGGTGGTACAGCAATGTCTGCATTAGACGCTGCTGGTGATACTGCTACTTATTCTGGAGTTGGACTTCTTGCAGCTGATGCAAATGATAATGAGGCAGCATCAACTGGTGATGGAATCTCTGGTCATGGTGAAAACAACAAGTTGATTTGGTTGCCACCTGCGATGGGCAATCTTTCTTTTGCTGTAAACTATGTTCCGGATATTAATGCAACTGACACAACTGGCACGACTTCAAGTGATGATGCTGGCCAGGGTGACAGAGCATTCTTGGTTGCTGGTAAATATTCCTCTTCTTTTGGTGGGGCTGACCTCATCTTAGAAGTGTCTATGTACTCAGCAAACTCAGAAGATCCAAATACTGCGGGCGATACAGATGTTGATGATGACAGACGTTCGCGTATTGGTGCTGAAGTAACTATTGATGATCTATCATTCGGTGGTTTCTATCGTGAGTATCAAGATACACCACTCACAACTGCACCATCTGAAGATCGTACAGTAACTGGTGCTTTTGCTCAGTATAAGTTAGATGATGATACCACAATCGGTGTTTCATGGGCTAAGGCTGAAGCGGAAGAACTAACCGCTGGAACACCAAACACCAAAGATGGTGAAGATAAGCAAACTAAGTGGAACGTCGGCGTAACGATTGCTAACTTCGGTGCATCAGATCGCACACTTAAAGTTGGTTATCAAAGCCAAAAATGGGAAGATGATGCGAATGCCGCAGGCAACGAGAACGATGCTACCTCAATCGACATTAAGTACGAATGGGATGTAGCGTCTGGTCTTGAGTTTGATCTCGGATATCAGAACTTCCGCTATACTCATCATGACGGCCTTAGCACAGCAGCAAAGCGTACAGGTCACGCATTTGTAGCTACTACAAAGGTCAGCTTCTAGTATAGTTTACTATAAGTAATTGTTTGTTTGGGGCGGCCCTTGGGTCGCCCCTTTCAATTTAAGATTTGATTAAATACGAAATGCACTTACTCCTGCGATTCCAGCTACACCAGTGGAAGAAATTTTGGCGACTGTTTTCATATTAATTCCTCCGAGTGCGTACACAGGAATGGTGGCCATATTTACTATTTCTGCTAACTTCTCTTGTCCAATCGGTTCCCTATCCGGGTG
>CAZHAN010000042.1:0-9134 GCA_964530575.1 uncultured Rhizobiaceae bacterium
TGAAATAATAACAATCACAGCTGTAGCTTTGAAATTAGTTGGGTTAGAAGAAATCTCATTTGACTTAAGTTTACCACAGCTCGTTCCACTAATATGTGAATCGTTAAAATTTGAACCGCCAATCATTAGTGATATTAGAGAAATTCTTAACCGCAAGGATGAGGGGTCTATTAATTCTCTTGATTATCTAGATAATGAATCAAAGAAAATATTTACAGGTTTATTGCGAGCCTCCGGATATGCAGAGATAGCTATTCAAGAAATTGGTAAATTATCTCTTCCGGCTGAGGCTAATTCAATAATTTTAGAACTGGAAAAATTAATAGAAAACATAAGAGATATATCTCCAGATCTAAATCTAACTTTAGATCCCGTCGAATTTCGTGGGGCCAAATACCATACTGGCGTTAGTTTCACTATTTTTTCGAAAAATTCTCGCTCAGAATTGGGTCGTGGGGGCCGCTATCCACTATTTGGAGAAACCGCAACTGGTTCAACTTTATTTGTTGATGCAATACTAAATGCAACTACTCCAACAGTAGAAAAAAAATCAATCTATCTTATTGATGGAACTCCAATGGAAATTGCCACTAAACTACGAAATGAGGGTTGGAGAATAATCTGTGCTATAGAAAAAGAAAAAAATATCAAAAATTACGCCCGCAATCTTGGGTGTTCACACATTTATATTGATGGAGAGGTAAGACTCCTTGATTAGGGTCTAAATTTATTATGGCTAATGTTGTTGTTGTCGGTGCTCAATGGGGAGACGAAGGTAAAGGGAAAATTGTTGATTGGCTTAGCAAGCGTGCTGACCTTATCGTTAGGTATCAAGGTGGCCATAACGCTGGACATACGTTAGTAATTGATGGAGAAACTTTTAAGCTCAGTCTTTTGCCCTCTGGGGTAGTAAGGCAAAATAAAATATCAATTATAGGTAACGGTGTTGTTATCGATCCATGGGCACTACTAAAAGAAATTGAATCTATTTCTGCTAGGGGTGTAAAAATTACCCCCGATGTTTTAAAAATATCTGAAAGTTCTGCACTTATCCTCCCATTACATCGGGAGCTTGATGAATTGAGAGAAGATTCCCAAAGCCATAGCATTGGAACAACCCGTAGAGGTATTGGTCCAGCATATGAAGATAAGGTTGCCCGTCGGGCAGTAAGGGTATGCGATTTAAGTGACAAAAAAGCACTAGAATCACAGATCGACAAATTACTTAATCATCACAATGCACTTAGAAAAGGAAATGGTGTAGCTAAAATTGATAGAATTTCGCTAATTCAATCTCTAGAAGAAATTGCTCCAAAGATTATTCCTTATACAGCTCCAGTATGGCACGAAATAAACAAAGCTAGAAAAAAAGGGCTACGAATTTTATTTGAGGGTGCTCAGGGGACCATGCTGGATGTTGACCATGGAACTTATCCTTTCGTAACGTCTTCAAACACCCTGGCTGGGAATGCTGCTGTTGGGGCAGGGATAGGGCCATCTGCCTTAGAGTTCGTTCTTGGGATTTGTAAGGCATACACAACAAGAGTAGGTTCGGGTCCCTTCCCCACTGAGTTAAATGACGAGATTGGTAAGAGACTTGGTGAACGTGGAAATGAGTTTGGTACAGTTACCGGAAGACCCAGGCGATGCGGTTGGTTTGATGCAACCATGGTAAAGCAGTCTGTGCTAATCGGAGGAATAACAGGAATTGCCTTAACAAAATTAGATGTCTTAGATGGAATGGATAAATTATTAATTTGTACTTCTTATGAACTAGATGGTAAACGCCTTGACTATCTTCCAGCTGGAAGTAGAAAACAAAGTAGCATAACCCCAATTTATGAAGAAATGGATGGATGGAAAGAGAGCACCCGAGGCGCAAGAAGCTGGAATGAATTACCAGCAGCGGCAGTTAAATACGTTAGAAGAATAGAGGAACTTATAGAAGCACCAGTTACACTTCTTTCAACAAGTCCTGAGAGGGAAGATACAATCCTGGTTAAAGACCCTTTTGAAGATTGAGACCTCAAATATTCTAAGTTCATTTAAAAAAATAAAAATTTATAAAAAAATAAAAATTTACAATTAATTAATTACTCTTTTGCAATAATTTCTCTATTTTTTTGGGAATAGTTCCCCCCGTCGCCCAATCTAATAGCTCAACTGTATGTAAAGCAGGCAGGCTAGAATACTTTTCAATTTGCATTAAACAACTAAGATTAGCAGCAACAACTACTTTTGCTCCGGTAGACTTAACGTGGGTGCCCTTTTTTCTGCCAAGAGCATCTGCAATCTTTGGTTGTAAAATATTATATGTTCCAGCAGCACCACAACATAAATTGCCATCTGGGACTTCACAAATATTAAAACCGGCAGCAGAAAGTAACGATCGAGGAGGATTACTCAAGCCCTGTCCATGCTGCATAGAACATGAGTCATGATAAGCAATTGGTATATTGTGTGTATGTTTATTGAAGGAATCAACACCTAACTCAAGAAGTATTTCAGTAATATCAAAAGTAATAGAAGATATTTTTTTAGCTATATCTTTAAATTCTGGATCTCCTTTGAGCATGTGGGCATAATCTTTAATAGTAGTTCCACAACCAGAAGCATTAATAACTATTGCATCAAGCCCCTCTCCTTCAATCTCGCTATGCCATGCTAAAATATTCCGACGGGCATCATTTAGAGCCTGATCCTTCTTACCTAAATGAAGAGGGATTGCACCACAACATCCAATATTTTTACTAATAACAACCTCACAACCACACCTCCTAAGTATGCTAATAGTAGCTTCATTGATATGAGCCCCCAAAACCTGCTGAACACAACCAGTTAACAAAGCGACACGTTTTCTTTTTTTATTAACTGCTGGAAAAACTTGATGAGAGTTTAAGGGTGATGGAGATTCTATTTTTTTAGGAATAAGGCTAACAGTTCTTCTTAAAAAACTAGGCAGGAAAATTGATAAGAAACGCAGATAAGATGTAAATAGTAAAATAATCCTAAATAAATGAGGTCTTGGAAATACATATGCAATCCAAGATCTCACTAATCTTTGATGCCAAGGACGATGATAATGATCCTCTATATGTGATCGTGCATTATCAATTAGATGCATATAGTCTACACCTGATGGGCACGCAGTTAGGCAACCCAAGCATGATAGACATCTATCTATATGCCTAACGCTCTCGGGTTCGGGTGAATTTTTAGATTCTAACATTCCTTGAATCATATAAATACGACCCCTGGGACTATCACGTTCATCACCCAATAAATCATAGGTCGGACAAGTTGGAAGACAAAATCCACAGTGAACACAATTCCTTAAAATCTTATTTGATTCATTAATTTCAGAATTTTTTAATTGTTCTTCTGTAAAATTTGTTCTCATTATTAGGAAATTCTTATATTAGGATTTAAAATGTTCATTGGATCAAAATTAACTTTAATTCTACTTTCAATTTCAAATAACTCAGGTTTCTGTGGGTGAAACATCGGAATGTCTGAATAAGCATCTTTTGAGTTAACCATTAACATTGCATGTCCGCCAATAGCATCAACAGAATTTCTCACCAAATTCGAGCAAGGGTCTAATTGCGAAATTTCTAGCCAAACTCTCCCCCCAGCCCAATCAAATAAGAATTCTACATTACTTAAGGTTGATATCATTTTTGAAAATTTAGGACTAGATGCAGGTGGAATAGATATTCTCCAAATCACTTTATTGTGATCAAAAAAAGATGCTTCATTTATTTCACTCCAAAATTTCTGCGTTTGATTATGGTCAAGAATCTCTAAATTTTCATCAATATATATTCCTTTTAACCCTGAAACTTGATGTTTTACCGAAATTTCTGGTCCTTCAATTCGAAGTGCTGTTAGCGCCTCCATAGTGGATGACACTTTTTCAACCATAGAATTAGAGGCAACATTTTTGGGAAGGTATGCAAGTCCAGTAACACTATATTGAGAACTAATTGCTTTATTCATAGCCAAATAAGCAGAATCAATATCTTGCCCAAGAATCAATAACGTTTTTGAAGTTTCCGGAAGGGGAAGAACCTTAACTGTTACTTCTGTCATAATTGCAAGCGTTCCCCATGACCCTGCAATAAGCTTAGGTAAGTCATAACCAGTAACATTCTTTACTACGCGACCACCTGACTTAAATATTTCACCTCTCCCTGAAACAGCTTCTACCCCCAGAAAATGATCTCGTGCTGCTCCAGCGATGACCCTGCGCGGTCCAGAAAAATTACAAGCTAAAACACCACCAAGTGTAGCCTTTCCATTAGACCTGGGTGGCTCAAATGCAAGATATTGACCTTGATCAAATAAGATCTCCTCAATTTTAGAAATAGGTGTAGCAGGAAGAGCGGTTAAGACTAATTCATTGGGTTCATAAGAAATTATTCCTTCTAACTTACTCAAATTAAGATGGGTGTCAGCTTCAATAGAGTGACATAAGGAAATTTTTGAACCCCCTGAACTTATTTTAAGTTTCTTACCACTAGAAATTGATTCAACAACAGAATCACAAACTTCATTAGTATCTGTAGGTGAAATTAACTGCATTAAAAACGAGGAATATTTGGAAATTTATGTTTACCTTGATGCACATGAACCCTACCTAATTCAGCACAACGATGGAGAATAGGGAATACCTTACCAGGATTTAATAAACCATCAGGATCAAATGCACACTTCAATCGTTGCTGATGAGCCAAATCTATTTCATTGAACATCTCGCCCATTAAATCACGTTTCTCAACACCAACGCCATGCTCTCCGGTCAAAACTCCACCAACAGAAACACAAATACGCAATATTTCTGCTCCAAATTCCTCAGCTCTTTCAAGCTCGCCAGATACATTAGCATCGTATAATATTAAAGGATGTAGATTTCCATCACCTGCATGAAATACATTAGCAACCCGAAGATTATATTGATTTGAAAGATTGGAAATTTTTTTTAAAACATCAGCTAATGAAGAACGAGGTATTGTTCCATCCATGCAATAATAGTCAGGAGAAATACGTCCTACAGCAGGAAATGCGGCCTTCCTACCAGTCCAAAATTTTATTCTTTCTTCCTCCATTTCACTAGCACGAACAGAGGTTGCCCCCTGAATAACGGCAATGCTTTCAACACAATTTGCATAATATTCTGCTTCTGTTTCATGCCCATCAAGCTCAACAATTAAAATTGCTTCTGCATCGAGGGGGTATCCAGCATTTGTGAATTTTTCAGCAGCATGAATTGCTAATCGATCCATTAATTCCATACCGCCAGGAATAATTCCAGCAGCAATAATTCCAGCAACACAGTTTCCAGCACTTTCAATAGAATCAAATCCAATTAAAAGTGCTCTTGCGGCTTGCGGTTTAGGAAGAATGCGGAGAGTAACCTCAGTAATAACGCCTAAAAGGCCTTCTGAGCCAGCAATAATACCCATAATATCATAACCGGAAGAATCTAAATATTTTCCTCCTACTCTAATAGTTTTTCCATTCATCAAGACCATTTCTACAGATAAGATGTTATTTGTAGTAAGTCCATATTTTAAACAATGTACTCCTCCAGAGTTCTCAGCAACATTACCTCCAACACTACAAACAATCTGACTTGATGGGTCTGGTGCATAGTAAAATCCCCTATCGCTTACTGAATTTGTAATTGAAAGATTTGTTACACCAGGTTGTGCAACAACACACCTATTTCCATAATCTATGTTTAATATTTTATTAAACTTAGACATAACCAGTAAAACACCATCAGCTAGTGGCAGGGCTCCTCCAGATAATGAGGTGCCCGCACCCCGTGGAACAACCTTTGTTTTATACTCTGCACACAATTTTAAGATTTCTGATACCTGATATGTAGTCTCCGGCATAACAACTAGCATAGGTAATTGACGATATGCGGTTAGTCCATCTGTTTCGAATGGACGCCTATCTGCCTCTGAATCAAGAATAAATTCTGAAGGAATTACTTTTTTAAAAGCATCAATAAGTTTATATCTTTTGGATATAGTATCTCTATCTGGTGCAGGCATATCCATGTCGACACAAACCTCTTTTAAGATAGATCAATTATGAGAAAAAAATACTTAACTTACAAGCAAGTATTGCGAAAGTTATTAGCCCTGACGAGCCTTAAAACGACGATTCGTTTTATTGATAACATAAACGCGTCCTTTTCGCCTAACGACCTGACATTGTCGATGACGTTTTTTCAAACTGCGAAGTGAGTTGCGGACTTTCATCAAGTAATTCCTATTAAAAAAACAACTCCATAGAGCGCGCGAACATAGTCCGGCGTGCCCTAGCTGTCAACGCAAGAAGCCTTGCTCCATAAGCAGTTTTTGCGCATCCCCTAAATCTGACGCGGGGAGAACTGAAAAACTTGAAGTCCCCTCAGCAAGGGATTCCCTACGATTATCCAGCCCATGACCTGTTTCTAAATGAATGGACCCAGAAAGCCCAGCTTTTTTAGCTGCAATAATATCTGAGACTTTATCACCAATTAACCAGCAGGAAGAAAGATTAATTTGCAGAGCGCTAGCAGCTAAAATGAGCATCCCGGGCCCTGGTTTTCTCCAATATTCATCAGTTTTTTTCCAATTTTGACTATGTTCAGGATGCATTCCACAGGCTACTGAAGCATCAATTCGTGCCTTATCGTTATAAAGCTGTGAATAAATTTCTTCTTCAACAGAATCATAAGCTACCCAGTCATAAATCCCTCTAGCTATCCCAGATTGATTACTTACCACTATGACTGCTACCCCTCTTGAGTTGGCAATTTTGACAATATCCTTAGCAAACGGCATAAGGTTAATATGTTGTTTTTGATGGAGATAACCAACCTCCTCGACCAAAACACCATCACGATCTAAAAATAAACCAGATATAAATCTCATTTTTTTAGATTGATTTAATACCTTAAATCTTACCTCTTCTGGCGTAGAGTTTAATTTAGACATAGATTAAATTTTCCATCATCTACGAACATTCCTTGACAAGAGGTATTAACAAATACCAAATAACCTTAAGATTAAAGAATTTTTATTTATATATGATAGGATTACATTAGTTTATAAATGTTTGCCTGGCCTTATCTTAAACCTAAAACCATAACTGCTACATTAAATAATTTTATTTATTTTTTTAGTATAGGTGATTGGCCAACACCTAAAGAACAATTTAACCTTCCAAGTAAATCCTATAAAATCAATGCATCAGAAGATTCTACTGATAATAAATCAGAATAAAACCCTCAATATTTAATCAGAAATGTAATGGTGGGCACGACTGGGATTGAACCAGTGACCCCTACGATGTCAACGTAGTGCTCTCCCGCTGAGCTACGCGCCCTTATTATCTATATTTAGCCTAGGTAAACTCAATAAAAAAGTTTTAAAGTAGTAAATAATAAAAATAATATGCCAGTAGAAACCTCATGAATAAAGAAAATAAATATACTGGCCTTGACCTTCTAATAGATAAAAGTGATAAATTTGGCTCTAGCATATGCAAAAACCTAGTTCGATCATAAAGCCAGAGCTCCCATTTCATAAAACAAATTTACCTTTTGATATTATTGCACCTCCAGTCCAAACTGCTCCTATTGTATTTGTATCCCCACATTCTGGATCTGAATACAGTCATGACTTCTTATCATCATCCTTTCTTGACCAAAAAAATTTGAGCAGAAGTGAAGATAGATTTGTTGATAATATTTTTTCCTCTGCACCAACTTATGGAGTGCCAATTCTCAGAGCAAAATTCCCTAGGGTATTTCTTGATCCAAACAGAGAGCCTTGGGAGCTCGATCCAACTATGTTTGAAGATGAACTGCCAAATTGGGTTAATAAATCATCTCATAGAGTTAAAAATGGATTCGGTACAATACCTAAAATAACAATCAATGGTGAAAAAATTTATAAACAAAAACTAAAATTTCAAGATGCAGAAGAAAGAATAAGTTCTTTGTACATACCTTTTCATGAAGCAATACAAAATCTTCTTGCTTCAACAGTTGAAAGATTTGGAATAGCTATACTAATTGATTGCCACTCAATGCCTTCAGTCCCTAAATACCATGATTCTAATCACGAACAACCTGACATCATATTAGGCGATTGCTACGGTACTGCCTGTTCAAATACTATTACACAAACTGCTGATCAAATTTTAACTAAAATTGGGTTCACGGTTACCCATAATGTACCTTATGCAGGAGGATTTATTACAAAAAATTATGGACGACCCAATTCAGGCACTCACGCCTTCCAAATTGAAATCAAACGATCACTATACATGGATGAAATTCGCTTGAATCAATTACCAAGAATAGAGACTGTACGTCAAAAAATAGGGTTTTTTATTAGAGATTTAACCTCAATGAACCATGCTCAGCTTTCTAAGCTATGAGCAAAAAATTACTTTGCTGTGAAATTATTTGATTTTTCGGTATATTTTTCTTAAATATATAAATCATAATTATTGTTTTGTTTGCAAATAGTTGTCAAAATTAGTATCCCTGAGCTAATTCACCAATATCCTTTAGTTCTATGATATATCGTTGTTTAAGAATAATGTAGCAACGAAAAATTTTTCAACATAAAGTGGTAAAAAAATTTTAGAAACTGGTTTAGATTGAAAATATTTCCTTCAACAATATTAGTTTTCTTTCTAGCTATTAATGTAAGTTTAGCTGCGGATGAACTACAATCAAAAGAATTTGCAGTTGGCCCCCTTCTCTGGGTAGAAGGGAATATAGTAGAAAAATCTATTAAAGTTATCCAAGGCCAAACATTAATGAATGTTGCCCAATTGCTTGGTGCTAACAGAATCGAGGCGGATAAAGCAATTAAGGCCCTCTCCCAACTTTTCAATGTTAGAAAACTCCAAATTGGTCAAAAAATTACTACTCAATTTGATAATAACAATCATCTCCTAGGATTTAAAATATCTATTAATGGTGACCTTGAAATTGCAGCATTCATGTCAGAAGAAGGAAGATACCAATCTTTAAAAACAACCAAGGCCGATAGAGAAAGGTTTGCAGCAGAAGCTGAAGCACTAAGTAACTAGGTTCCTAATTACTAATTAATATACTT
>CAZHAN010000043.1:0-5428 GCA_964530575.1 uncultured Rhizobiaceae bacterium
CTCTAAGTATAAACTTAACTGTTATTCAACATACGGTGAATAGAGGGCAAAGTGCAGCACTATTAAGTGGAGTAAAACAATCTAAATCCGCATGGATTGTAACTTTAGATGGGGATGGTCAAAATGATCCACTGGACATCCTTCAATTGTGGGATCGAAGACACAGTAAATTACCTCAAATCTTTCCGATCAAGATGATAGCGGGTCAAAGAATTGATCGTAAAGATTCGTTTTTAAGAAAAAAAACCTCTGTTATAGCTAATAAAATTCGTAGATTTTTATTAAAAGACGATACATTTGATACGGGGTGTGGTTTAAAATTATTTGATAGAGAAATATTTTTAAAAATTCCACATTTTAATCATTTTCATAGATTTTTACCTGCCTTGTTTTTAAGTACAGGCGCTAAAGTAATTTCAATGAACGTTAATCATAGACCTAGATCCTTCGGTAAATCGCATTACGGAATACATAACAGATTATGGGTAGGTATTATCGATTTGCTTGGTGTCTATTGGTTAATCAGGAGATCTGCTCCTTGGGAATTGGATACTACAGTGGATATTCATAAAGATCATCGCGATGAGGATTCTGTTGATGGACATTAATCTTTGGTTGTTTTCCTTTACTCTTACCTTGTGGATAGCTGTAGGTTTTTTTGGCCAAGCAATGTTTTCATTAAGATTTATAGTTCAATGGATTTCCAGTGAAAAACATGGCAGAAGTTATATCCCGATGGCTTTTTGGTATTTTAGTATCATTGGAGGCGTAATTCTTTTAGCTTATGCTATCCACAGAAGGGACCCTGTTTTTATTGTCGGTCAGGCGTTTGGAATACTTATATACTTAAGAAATCTACATTTAATATTTCGCGAGCGTAGAAAGTCAGATTTGAAGGTTAATTAGAGTATTTAAATGAAGTATATTTATAATCCTTCGCAGGAAAATAGAAATATTTTATTACTTATACTCGCGTGGTCTATTCTGATCTTTGTAAGTTTCACAACAAGACCACTTATGCCTCTCGATGAAACCAGGTATCTTTCCGTCGCATGGGAAATGTGGATAACCGGAGATCAGCTGGTGCCCCATTTAAATGGGGCAACCTATGCACATAAACCCCCATTATTGTTTTGGTTGATTCAGGCTGGTTGGTTTGTTTTTGGTGTTTCAGAATTTTTCGGAAGGATAGTTGCTCCTTTTTTCGGATTATTAACTCTAATTATTCTTCAAAAAATATATGTATTGATCTGGCCTAATAGTTCAGACAATTCACTTTTAGCACCATGGGTATTGTTTGGAACGTTATTGTGGACCGTAGTCAGTACAATCACGATGTTTGATATGCTGAATGCATTTTTTACAACAACTGCATTGTTCGGTTTGCTCCTTTCATTAAAATCTAAACCTATTACCGGATGGGTTTTGTTTTCTATAAGTATTGGACTGGGTATTTTGAGCAAAGGGCCTGTAATCTTTATTTATATATTACCGCCTGCTTTGATAGCACCTTGGTGGACAAGCTCGAAACAAAACTGGCTTATCTGGTACCTGTCCCTTTTAGGATCTTTGCTTGGAGCTGTGCTGATCGCACTTTTATGGGCTATTCCTGCTGGAATTTCAGGAGGTTCTGAATATCAGGCTGAAATTTTTTGGAATCAAACAGTAAATAGAGTTCAATCATCCTTTGCTCACTCTCGCCCGATTTGGTGGTACGGCGCAATATTACCCTTAATACTTTTTCCATGGTTTTTTTGTTTAGATGTTTGGGGTGGAATTATTTCTTTATGGAAGAGCGCTGACAAAGGAATTAAATTTTGCTTAGCAAGTGTAATTCCAGCGTTTATTATTCTATCGTTAATTAGTGGAAAGCAGCCACATTATTTAATTCCACTGGTACCATTTGTCGCGCTTGCAATCACTGCTGGAATACATAAAAAAAATCTGAATTTTTCAACTATTTCACTTATTCCTACTATCATATTGCTATTGATGGGTACTGTTTATATTGGCTTTATTTTGACCTTAAAACTTAATTTTGATTTATTTAGTAGTTTTCCACTTTGGAGTAGGTCGATAAGTATATATTTTGGTTTAATTATAATTTCTATATCCCTGATATACATATATATAATATCAAAGAATAAAAAATTATTTATATATATTTTACTCTCTAAAAGCTTGGTTGTGGTCTTATTTTTTCATATTTTTATTATGAGCCCCGTATCGTTTGCCTACAATCTAAAGCCAGCAGCCACCTTTGTTCATGAAGCAATGAGAGAAGGAAGAAAGGTTGTGTTTGCTGATGAATATCATGGACAACTCCATTTTCTTGGTAGGATAAATAAACGCTTTGGTGTAATCCCTTTGGTTGTTAGTCCAATTTGGGGTCAAGCATATCCTAGAGCTAGAATAATTGTTATTTCTGAAAATCCTCCACCTTCTTTTACTGGCTATGTGTTTATTCAACCTTATCGTGGAAGATTTTTAACTGTATGGGATGGTAATAGTTTATCAGCATACCTTTCATATCTTAATAAAGAGAATAAAAAAGATGATTAATTTTCAAAAACTATTCCAGATCTCCCGCTATGCCAATCACTAGCTAGTTGATTTGAGCTTTCAATTTCTTTTTTTGTCATTAATGATTCCATAGCTATTTTTAATGCTTCAGCATGCTCTTGAAGAGCAGAGTCTTTATGACTGGCTGCCAGAGTGAGCCAGTAATGCGCATAAACTAAATTTTGCCATACACCAACTCCCTTAATGAATATTGAACCAAAAGCCAGTTGCGCTTCAGGATTGCCTTTTTCTGCAGCTAGGTGAAAATAAATAGCCGCAATACTTCTATCTTTTTCAACGCCTAAACCATTAAAATATTGAACTCCAAGCATAAATTCAGATTTAGCATGGCCCATACGAGCGGAATCCCTGAATTCTTCAAGAGATATAACATAATCACCATTAGAATATGCATTCAAGCCAGCGCTATATTCAGCTATAGCAGGTGTGCTAATGATAAATGAAGAAAAGATAAAAATAATTAATTTAAACATAATCCTCTACTATGTAGTATGTCTTTTCTGAGTATACTTCATCTTTATATATACAAAACCCCTAGGGTAGATAGATAGATGTGATGACAAATAAAGAAAATAAGCCCGATATTCCACAATTAAAAAAAATACGTTCATGGGGTAAGGAGGGTGGTTTCCCAAGAAGGCTCCGAAATAACTTTATTACAGGGATCATCATAGTTGCTCCAATTGCCATCACAATTTACCTTGTTTGGCAATTTATTGGCTTGGTAGATGGAATTATTGCTGGGCTTATACCCGATCAATTCCTTCCTCAATCTTACTTACCATTTGCTATCCCAGGAATAGGGGTTGTTATTGCATTTATATTCTTAACTTTGATTGGTGCATTAACCGCTAATTTCTTTGGTAGATGGATTGTTCGTATTGGCGATAGGGTTGTTAGCCAAATGCCGGTTGTTAGGTCAGTTTATGGAACGCTTAAAAAAATATTTGAGACTGTATTAGCGCGCTCCTCAACATCATTTAGAGAGGTTGTGCTTGTTGAATACCCAAGAAAGGGTATTTGGGCGATTGCATTTATCACTGGAACCACAGAAGGCGAAATTAAAACTAAAATGGGTACTGACCTTATTAATGTTTTTCTTCCGACTACCCCAAATCCTACTTCTGGATTTTTACTTTTTCTTCCAAGAGAGGATGTAATTAAATTAGATATGTCGGTGGATGAAGGAATTAAGTTAGTAATTTCTGGAGGAATAATGGTACCAAAAGAGAATGATAATGATGAAGAACTCGTAGAAGATTAGATAATTATTTCACCCACCAACAATATTTATTGATGTTTCCATATCATACAGATAAAGAAGATTTCTTAATGCCTTTCCTCTTGAGCTCTCTAATTTTGGGTCATTGCTAATTGTTTTTTTAGCTTCTTCATGCGCAATGGGAATAAGGTGTGAATGAAGAATTATATCTACAGTTTTAAACTCAGGTAATCCACTTTGACGTACCCCAAAAATTTCTCCACTTCCTCTTAACTTGAGATCTTCGTTTGCAATGATGAATCCATCTTCTGTTTTTCGCATTATACCCAGTCTTGATTTAGCTGTATTGGATAAAGGTGTGGAATAGAGAAGTAAACAATTAGATTTCTTAATACTCCGTCCAACCCTACCTCGTAACTGATGTAGTTGTGCTAATCCAAATCTTTCAGCTTGTTCTATTACAATTATTGTTGCATCAGGAACATCAACACCAACCTCAATAACGGTAGTGGAAACAAGAATTGAAATATGGCCCTGAGCAAACTTATTCATAATATCTTGGCGGAAAGTGGATTTCATTTTTCCATGAATTAACCCAACCTTTTTACCAAAGATTTTTTTTAGTTCTTCATACCTACTTTCAGCAGCTGCAGCATCAACGTTTTCAGACTCATAAACTAATGGGCATACCCAATAAATGCGCTCTCCTTTGTTTATGGCAACTTTAAGTCTTTCAGTTATCTCTTTAATTTTTTTAGAAGACATTACTCTAGTGGTTATTGGGCTCCGACCAGGTGGTTTTTCATTCAGCTTAGATAAATCAACATCCCCATAAACTGTTAAGGCAAGTGATCTTGGAATGGGTGTAGCTGACATTACTAATATATCCGGAGGAATGCCTTCAGAGCGCGAAGAAAGGGAAAATCTTTGGTGAACACCGAATTTATGTTGTTCATCAATTACAGTTAAAGAAAGATTCTTAAAATTTACTCCTTCTTGAAATAATGCATGCGTTCCAATGATAATATCAACTAAGTGGTTTTTTATTTTATATATTTTGTCTTGTTTTTCTTTTCCTTTATCTTTCCCTGTTAGTAAAAGGATACGGACACCAATATTTTCAGATAATCTATTAAGTGTTTCATAGTGTTGAATAGCTAATATTTCTGTTGGAACCATTAAGGCAGCTTGAGTCTTGTCCTCTACACAGGCCAACATAGCTATAAAGGCAACAATAGTTTTTCCGCTTCCAACATCACCTTGAAGAATTCTTAACATTCTGTTTGGTTTTTTCATATCAGTCAGTATTTCATCAATAGCCAATTTCTGACTATCTGTAAGTGTATAATGAAGGCTACTGACCACTTGATCCCTAATTACAGAATTTCCATTTATAATTCGACCAGGGTTTTCTTTCATTTTTTTTCTATGGATTTGTAATGCAATCTGACTTGCCAACAGCTCATCATAGGCAATACGGTTACGATATATACTATCAGGAGAAAGATCCTCAATTGATTGAGGTGAATGAATAGCTAATATAGAATCTTTCCATGAGCACCATCCATGTTTTTTAATTATTACTGGATCACCTTGAATTAATAAAGTAAAATAAATATAATT
>CAZHAN010000043.1:5438-9118 GCA_964530575.1 uncultured Rhizobiaceae bacterium
GATCAATCCATTCTTTGAGAGCAGGTAGACTTCCAAGAGTTTCTTCGATAGCTCTTTTGATACTTCTTTTTTTTAGGCCGGAGGTTAAAGGGTAAATAACATCATGAGATAGTATATTTTCTTTTTCTGATATATTACCGATTATGTCTGGATGATTTATTTGTATAGAATCTTCATAAATAGTGGCTTTTCCACTAACAATTCGTATCTCATTTATTGGTAATATTCTATTCAGATAGCTATGGTCCCCCCTAAAAAATACTAAATACAATTCCCCTGTTTCATCGTAGAATTTTATCTTATATGGTTGTTTTTTATGTTTTGGAATTAAGTGATGTGATACATGACCAGTGATTGTAACCAAATCACCATCTTTAATTTGATTTATTTTTGGTGCATTGGTTCTATCTAAGACGCTTGAAGGTAAGTGCCATAAAAGTTCCTTAACCAATCTAGTTCCTGTTATTACCTCTAAATAATTTGCAATATTAGGCCCAACACCATTTATAGTTGTTACATCTGCAAATAGATAATTTAAATAATTTGGCCTCATATTGCCTCATGATTATTTACATTTGTTGAGGAATACTAAATAGCTAATGAATATAAACAAATAGATTTAAGAAAATTTTTATTATATTTAGACTATTTATTAAGAAAGAATAGTAAACAATTGTTAAATATAGATATTATTCATTCAAAAAAACAAATTTTAGGTGGTATTCCTCATTCTTATATACCTATAGCTGTAACATCTATAGCCAAGGAAAATAGTTATTCGAAAAATGTAATCCACATATGTCGAGATGCGGAGGAAATGGAGATTGCATTATGTATGATTAAAATATTTGAACCGCAAGTTGAAGTATATACCTTTCCCGGTTGGGATTGCATGCCGTATGATAGGGTATCACCAAAAACAACAATTATGTGTCAACGCTTGAGTGTACTGAACAGCATATTAACCTCAAACAAAAAACATAATTCAATTCTATTAACAACAATCAATGCAATTATACAAAGAATCCCACCCAGAGACACTTTATCGTCTGAAAGGTTAACAATATCTGCCAATGAAACCGTGTATACATCTGATTTATCAAGTCATTTAATAAGGATTGGCTATTTAAAAGCAGGAACAGTTAGAGAGCCTGGGGAGTTTGCTATAAGGGGAGGAATTATAGATATTTTCACTCCAAATTCTTCATTACCTTGCAGATTAGATCTTATAGGTGAGCGAGTTGAAAAAATAAAAGAATTTGATCCTCTAACACAAAGAACAGGTGAGGAGATTTCTCAAGTAGTTTTATCACCTGTTACAGAAATTATACTTGATAAGAAATCAATTGCTAAATTTAAATCAAATTATACCTCTTATTTTGGCGCACTTTCGGCAGAAGACGAGCTTTATTCATTGCTATCTTCAGGCGCAAAGACGCCAGGAATGGAACATTACCTACCTTTTTTTTATTCAAAACTTGATAGCTTACTTACTCTTTTGCCTGATGCTTTAATTACACTTTCACATGGTGTTGATCTGTTGCGCAAAGAAAGGTTATCGATAATTAAGGACAATTATTTAGCTAGAAAAGAAGAAAGTAAACATAATCAAAATCAAGCATATAAACCACTACCTATCGAATACCTTACAATTGATGAAAATAATTGGAATCAATTAACTGAACTACGAACAATAATTGAATTCTCGCCTTATAGTAACGAACCAACAAAACACAATATAAAAGAGAGCAGATCATTTGTTTCTGAACGAATAAACGCTAGCCCATCTTCAGAGGGAAGATTCGTTTTTGACTTAGTTGGACAACATATTCAGAATTTAATTTCTGAAGGCAAAAGAATCCTTATAACTGCTGTTACCGAAGGTTCAAAAGATAGACTCGTTAAGATTCTAAGAGATTATGGAATAAATAATCTAAAGCAAATCAAATCATATACAGACATTGTCCATGAACCTATCAACACCATAGGTATGTTAGTTGCTGATATTGGAAAGGGTTTTGAATCACATGACCTATCAATGATTTCAGAGGAAGATATTCTTGGTGAAAAAATAAAAAGAAAATCTCGAAGAAAAACTGATGCAGACGAATTAATAAGAGAATTATCAAGCTTATCTATTGAAGATCTTGTGGTTCATGCTGATCACGGGATAGGGAGATTCATCGGTCTCGAGACTCTAGATGTCCAATTTCGCCCACATGATTGTCTTGTCATCCAATATCATGGTGGCGACAGGATGTATTTACCAGTTGAAAATATTGAAATGCTCTCAAGATATGGCCGTGATGAAAATGAAATAAATCTTGATAGACTTGGAGGTAGTGCCTGGCAGGCGCGAATGTCTAAAACAAAATCAAAAATTAAGGAAATTGCTAATGAATTAATCAATGTCGCTGCCAGAAGAGATACCATACATGCACCAAAGCTATCAATTTCCAACCATATATTCTCTGAATTTTGCTCTGGATTTCCTTTCACTGAGACTGAAGATCAGGATAAAGCTATATCAGATGTATTAAATGATCTCCAAAGTGGTAAGCCAATGGATAGATTAATATGTGGAGATGTTGGTTTTGGAAAAACTGAAATAGCCCTTAGATCAGCGTTTATAGTTGCTATGTCTGGCAAGCAAGTCGCTCTTGTTGTTCCCACAACATTATTAGTAAGACAACATATAAACACATTTAAAAATAGATTTAAAAAATGGCCTATTAAAATTGCAACCCTTACAAGAGCAACTACAGCCATTGACATGACTAAAACAAAAGATGGTTTGGCAAATGGATCAATTGATATTGTTGTTGGAACTCACTCTATTTTAGGTAAAAACATTCAATTTGCTAATTTAGGATTGTTAATCGTTGATGAAGAGCAAAGATTTGGAGTTTCACAGAAAGAAAGTATTAAAGATATTTATAATAATATTCATGTATTATCAATGACAGCAACGCCTATTCCAAGGACACTTCAAATGTCCTTAGCTGGGGTAAGGGAATTAAGTTTAATAGCCACCCCTCCTGTTGATAGATTGTCAATAAGAACATTTATTTTACCATTCGATGGAATAGTTATACGTGAGGCAATACAACGGGAGTTTATGCGTGGTGGTCAGGTTTTTTATGTTTGCCCTAGGATTAAAGACCTTGAAGAGATTTCAAGTTTTGTTAAATCTAATATAAAAGGTGCTAAGGTTAACATTGCCCATGGGCAATTACCTGATAAAAAATTAGAACAAGTTATGACTGAATTTTATGAAGGTAAGTGTAATGTTCTAGTTTCAAGTAATATAATTGAATCGGGACTAGATATTCCTTCAGCAAATACATTAATAATTCATCGTTCCGATATGTTTGGACTTTCTGAATTGTATCAACTTCGAGGAAGGGTAGGTAGATCAAAAGTTCGGGCTTATGCTTATTTAACAATTCCTACTTCCAGAGAGTTAACACCTAGAGCAGAAAAAAGACTTAATGTAATGCAATCACTTGATGGTCTAGGAGCAGGATTTAGTCTTGCTAGCCATGATATGGATATAAGAGGCGCTGGTAACTTACTTGGATCTGAACAGTCAGGACATATAAAAGAGGTAGGGTTTGAGCTCTACCAAACCTTGTTAAAAGAGGCGGTTGCTTCAATTAGAGCATCTGAAAAGAATAATA
>CAZHAN010000044.1:0-9109 GCA_964530575.1 uncultured Rhizobiaceae bacterium
CAGGATCTGTAGTTGTAATTGTTATCGATGGAAAGATTATTTATCTTGGTGGGTATGGCTATTCTGATCTTGGAACGCAAACACCTATGGATCCAAGTAAAACATTGGTGCCATTAGGATCAATATCCAGGCTATTAACTGCAGCAACAGTTATGGCTTTTGCTGAAAAAAATTCAATAGATTTAGACAAGGACCTACGCTTTATCTTTGATCGAGAAGGTATTGATATTGGTTCGAATTATCCAATTACTCTGAGTAATTTGTTAACTCATAGTTCTGGCATTGGGGATAGAAAGTTTGGTGTTAGCAAATTTATTGGTCAAGAAAAAGTCACTGATATAAGAAGTTTATTAAAAATAAATCCCCCTGCGCAGTTGTTTCCTCCAGAAACAGCTATAGTTCATTCAGACATTGCTTTTTCAATGGCTGGTCTTGCACTTGAATTATTGTCCGGTGAAAATTTTACTTTATTATCCAAAGATCTAATTTTTTCACCCATAGGAATGAACAACTCATGCTTTATTAACAAAGGTAGCCTGTCAGAGCAAAATTTATTGTTACCAAACGACGGCCTTTTAAATGACAAAAGTTGTGGTTCACTAAGAATAACAAATACTTATGCTCAAGATGAAACAAGCCATAAATTTTTTCCACAAATCTACGGACTGACGGTTCCTTCTTCTAATGCATTGAGTACTGGAGAAGATATAGGAAAATTTATTTCTACTATAATGCAGGGTAGAGAAAATATTCTTAAAAGTGATTCTGTAGTTAATCTATTCAGTCAACAGGCTTCAAATTATCGTAGAATGGATGGAGTTTCCTTTGGCCTGAATGAAGAAAACTTATCTGGATATAAGTCTTGGTCACTTGATTCATTAGGCCCAAATTCTTCAACCTTTATAGATTTTATTCCTGAATTAAAATTGGGTGTCTTTGTTGCTGGAAATATTATCAATCCCTCTGGTGCATTTAATTCATATCAGAATGTTAGTTTTCTCAATCAATTTACTAATGAGTTAATTAACGAATTGTGGCCAGAATCTTCCATTAAGGAGCGTGAGCTACATTTATTAACTGCTGACGATAGAGCTGACTATGCTGCTGCATATGTAGACTCACGAATTGATTATGATACGCCACTTAGACTTAAAAGGTTGTTTAATCAGGTTTTTGTCAATCAAATTAGTGACGTCAGAATTTCTTTTGAAGGGGAAACATACCGTAAGATTTCATTAGATATTTTTCAATCTGAGGGTGATGCATATAAATACATTAGATTCTTAAGACACAAGGGAGCTGTGACCCATATGTTATTGTCTAATGTAAGTCTTGAAAGAGTTAGTTTTTTGAGCTCAATACAAACTCAAGTAATTATTGTTGGGATTGCATTTAGCTTATTATTGCTGGGATCAATAATTGTTACTGTTTCAATCGCAGGTCAAAGAAATTTAACCTGGCCTAATATTGTTGGTCTTTCCTCTAGTTTTGGTGCCTTTTTTATAGCCTTAACAATAATTTTTGAAATGCTAATTGACCCTTTTCAATTTAGCTTTATTCATGGATTAATTGAACTACCAATCCCTTTGTTATTCTGGGCCCTATGTGTTAGCCTCGCCATTCTTTCTTTTGTTGCCTCTCTATTTGCACGCGGTCTATCTTCGTTAAACAGATGGGGTTTGGTCTTAATTTCTTTGGGCTGGGTAGCATACTACCTATTTTTGGAGAACTGGAATTTACTTTCTTAGTATTAATAATGAATTTCGATCAATTAATTATTCAGCTAATATTATGAAAAAGACCTTTCTATTTTTTTTGATCTTTAATTTATTTATTCCAACTGCTTTAGCTTTGGATTGGCCAGCATTCAACTCCAAAGACTTTGCTATTGCTCAGTCAGAAGGAAAATCTATCGCATTAGTCGTGCATGCTGATTGGTGTGCTACATGTAGGTCGCAAGAGATGCCATTAAATAGAATTGCTAATCTTCCTGAATATAAAGATTTTATATTATTTAGAATAGATTTTGATAAACAAAAAGAGGTAATGAATGATTTAAGAGTTCCTTCACGCTCAACAATCTTAATTTTTCGTGGTACAAGCGAGGTTGGTCGAATCGTCGCTGAGAATAGGTTTGAGGTTCTGCGCGATCTCTTTTCCTTTGGCCTAAATAAATAACGGTTAGTGATATCAGTCCACTACATTTAATCTAAAATATATGATTTTATTACTACTTTTTTTGGGAGGGATTGTCACAATCCTCAATCCTTGTGTTCTTCCCTTAGTTCCTATTGTTATAAATAGTTCGTTTCAGGAAGGACGCTTTGCACCATTAGCTCTTATAGCTGGACTGGTTATTTCATTTAGCCTTGCAGGCACTTCAATTATTTTACTTAGTTATTCTTTTGGCCTTGAAGTTGAAACTGTAAGGTTAGTAGGGGGGTTAGTATTATTCATTTCAGGTCTAAGCTTGATTAACACTCTAGTTATGAAATATGTAGTTAATGCTTTCTCACTATTATCAAGGGTCTCTTTTGTACATTCAGTTAATATTAAGGATAAAGGCATCTTCGGCCAGGTCATGCTTGGCTTTATTCTTGGTATTGTCTGGTCACCCTGCACAGGCCCTTCGCTAGGTGTAGCTATAGGCCTTGCTTCACAGGCCTCTTCATTATTTCAAGCAATTGCAATGATGTTTATTTTCAGCTTTGGAGTATCATTACCACTTATTTTTATTGCTTACTCCGTTAAGGGTTTAGTCTTATCCAATCACAATTTCATAAAAATTGTTTCTGTTAATTCTAGATATATAATGGGTTGGACAATATTAATTGTTGGTTTAGCGATAGTTAGTGGATTTGATAAATATTTAGAACTTTTACTGCTTGATAATATTCCGATAGGGTTGATATTATTTAGCACATCATTTTAAAAAAATTAACATGTTTTACAATTTTCTCTTGTATCATTCACAAGATTAAGCACCTCAGAAACATCAATAAATCCTGGAATTACTTTATCACCTATAATAAATCCTGGTGTACCATTAATTCCGATTGATAAAGCTAACTCAATATTTTTTTGAATTATTTCGTCAATCTCTGGATCGTTCATAACTAACAAGAGATTATCTGAATCAACACCAATTTCCTCTGCAAGTTGAATTATTGTTGTTTCTGTTAATGTTCCTCTTATTTCCATTAAAGCGGAGTGAAACTTAATAAAATTATTAGGGCTTAGTTTAGATAGGGCAATGGAAGCGCGGGCTGCTAATGTAGATTCTGGCCCTAAAATTGGAAGATCATAGAGTTTAATGCGTATTCCACTATCATTTTGAATTATTGAGTTGATTTGGGAATAAAATTGTCTGCAATAAACACATTTATAGTCAAAAAATTCAATTATTGTTACGTCTCCGTTTGGGTTACCAATGAATGGGGTTTCTGAATTATTTCTTAATGAATCGCCAATTTCTTCAAGTACTGCAATCTGACTTCTTTCTTTTTCTTTATTTTCTTGATCTTGGAGTAAATTAATTACCTCTAAAATAATTTCAGGATTTTTTAAAAGGGATTTTCTGATATAAAAATCCATGCTTATTGGAAATATATAAATTATCAATAATGTTAGTATTATTGCTGATATACTAACGATCCTAAGTAACTTAACATTAATATTTAGTTTAAACATCTTTCCTCATTAATTCTGAGTTAAAATTAATTCAATATCTTTTGCCCTTAACCAACCAGGAGTATTCTTTTTGAGTAAACTGATAGATTGATTGGCAAATCTTAATGAATCAGAGTAATTATTTAAAAGCATATGTTGCTCTGCGCTTGCAAGAGAAGATAAGCCAATTTCGCCATTTCTACCGTGAGCTATAGCAAGCATTCTCCAGGCCTCAATAAAATCATTTTCTTTGCTGACTGCCATTTGTAAATTTTTTATTGCTTCTGGAAGTAAGTCTAATTTTCCAGTTGCGACTTGGGCAGACGCAAGGCCACATAATATTTGAGGTTGGTTTGGTTTGAGATCCTTAGCTATTTTATACGAATCTATTGATTTATATATTTGTCCGTTCTCCAATAATGTCTGACCTAAAAATTCATGAAAAAAAGGATCGTTTGGATGTAGTTTTAATAAAGAAGAAATTTCTTTAAGTGAATTTTCTAATTGTCCGTATTTATTATAATTTACTGCCCTTGCATACTTAGAGGGTAGTTCATCATTTATTAATGGATATTTTTCTAAAACTTCATCATGGGTTTTAATATAGCCGAATAGTTTAGATTGAGCTCGCCAAAATTTTTTCCTAGTCTCTTTATCTAAATTCTTATTGAAATTTGGAAGGGATTCAACGCTATTTTTAATTTTTTCAAGTCTTTCTGGGAATAGGGGATGAGTGCGCGAATACGGGTCTTTTTTTGTCCCAATAAGATTTTCTTGATGAGCTAAAATTTCTAAAAACTCAATTAATCCTTTTCCCGAATAACCTGCTTTGTCCATTAAGTTAACAGCTAAGATATCTGCAATAACTTCTTGATTTCGTGAGTAACTTAATAGTGAATTTCTTCCAATTTGTTGACCTCCAAGTATTGCAACACCTCCCATATTACCACCAGCAGCAATTGTTGCTGCTCCCATTAAAAGACCGGCTATTGCTTTCGCATTAGCTAACTTTAGTGCCTCTTGGGTCTTTGCTAAATGACCCCCAGAGATATGTGCTGTCTCATGAGCAATTACTCCTAATAATTGCTCTGGCGTTTTTACTGATAATATAAGTCCAACATTTAAAAAAACTCTTTGCCCCTTCGCTACAAATGCATTTATCTCATCATCAAGAAGGATATGGATTTTGACAAAATTTGGGTCTAGGCCTGCAGATTTGAAAATAGGCATAGCTATATCGCCAATTACTTCTTCAATTTCAGCATCCCTTATTAAGGTTTGTGCGGTGGATGGTAAAACTAGAAATATGCAAACTGAAGACCCTAAAATGGGAATTAACAATATACGTTTCAAAATATTATACAATGTTTGATTCATTATTAAGTATATGACCTATACAGATAATTTTTTACGCTACAGATTTTATTTCATTAATTCAAACTAAGTATGTTTTTAAAGATCACCTATAGTTAGTTTGCAATCTATATTCATATTATTATACTGATTTAGGTATTATTAAGACAAAATAAATATTTATTTATTGAATGTTGATTTATTCAGTTATCTGACTGGAGATAAAGAATGTCTAGCTCTGTAGGGATTGATCCATTTGTTGCGATGGAGATAATGAAAAGGGCTAATAAATTGGAGAAAAATGGTAGAAAAATTTTTCATATGGAACTTGGGGAGCCTGGCGGTGGCGCTCCACTAGCTGTAATCGAGTCAGCTAAGGAAATACTTCTTAATAATAATTTGCACCTTGGATACACTGAGGCAATTGGCATCCCATCATTAAGAAGGCGTATATCTCAATATTATGAGGACTATTATAAAGTTCAGATTGACCCAGAAAGGATAGTCGTGACAACGGGCTCTTCTGCAGGGTTTTTACTTGGATTTCTTGCCGCATTTAACCCTGGATCCCGAATAGGGCTTACTGAACCGGGCTATCCTGCATATAGAAATATTGTTAAAGCATTAGGAATGAATGTTGTTAGGATACCAACTGAAGCAAGTAACAAATATCAGCCTGACCCCAGTTTACTGGATAGATTTATGCCACTTGATGGTCTTGTTGTAGCTAGCCCTGCAAACCCAACTGGAACAATGTTAAATGAACAAAATTTTAGAGCAATAGTAAATTGGGCTGAAAGTTCAAAGGTTAAAATTATTTCTGATGAAGTTTACCATGGGATCACTTATGACTGTCATCCAACAACTATGGAGCAATTAGGATCAAACGGAATCATTGTTAATAGTTTTTCTAAGTATTTTGGAATGACTGGCTGGAGGATAGGCTGGGCTGTAGTACCAAAAGATATGGTTATTAAAGTTGAAAGACTTGCACAAAATTTATTTATTTCCCCTCCATCTCTTTCTCAGCATATTGCCCTTAGTGCATTCAATTGTATTGCCGAGCTTAACAATAGAGTAGAGCAATATTCAACAAATAGAGACGTTTTTCTCAAAGCTTTGCCAAGAGCTGGAATTAAAAAGATAGCTCCTTCCGATGGTGCTTTTTATATTTTTGCAGACGTTAGCTCTATAACAGATGATAGTTCAAAATTTTGTGAAAGAATGCTTGATGATATTGGTGTTGCCGCAACCCCAGGCATTGATTTTGATACTGTAAGAGGAAAAAGGTATATAAGATTTTCAATAGCTGGTTCATCCAGTATGATTACACAGGCAGCTACAGCAATGTCAGAGTGGAAAGCGATAGAAAAATAAAAAAATGAAATTGTTAAGTTAGAAACAATTTATTCAATATTTTTATTTTCCATTTTTACTCCACCAACCACTTTTTTTTGGCCCTGTGGGCTTAGTTTCAGTTTTAGGTTTTTCTATTTTATTATTCTTATTAACTTCTAATTTTTTATTATTAGCTTTCTTTTTATATATACGTCTTTTCTTAGGTTTTTTGTTTGCGACATCAGACAAGACCTCAGTACTGGAAGCCGTTTTTTTAATTATTTTAGTTTCAGGTTTTGTATTTTTGATATTTTCCTTATTTTCATTCACTTTAGTTTTTCTTTGAACATATCTCTTAGATTTAGATGCCTTCTTTATTTTTCCTTGCACTACTTTTTCAGTTTTTTCATTAGATTTTGTTTCTTCAGGTAAATTAGAAATTTGTTCTTTTTCCACTAGTTTTTCATCGTTCAGTCTTTTTCCTCCTCCTCCACGTTTTCCACGTCTTCTGCGGTTAGAGGGTTTCTTTTCTGTTGATTCTAAAACATCAGTATCACTATCTTTGTTTAATTCAGAAGGATCCTTCGTTTTTTCAGGCGGTGATTTTGTTTCAGTTTTATTTTTTTCGACTGATTTCGAATCATCATTATTCTTTTCTATATCTATAAGCTCATATGAAGGAGGGTGTAGGTTTGAATTTGTTAAAATTGCAATTGAAATTCCTAATCTCAATTCAATTTCTGTTAATGTAGAACGTTTTTGATTTAATAAATAAGTTGCAATAGAAGGTGGTACCTCAATAGAAACTTTATTATTCCCCTTAATCCCCTCATCTTCAATTGCTCGCATTATGTGGAGAGCTGATGATTCGGTTGAGCGAACTAACCCAGTTCCTTCACAGATTTGGCAAGATTCAGTGCTTGCCTCTAGAAGGCTTGTTCTCATTCTTTGTCGTGACAATTCAAGGAGTCCAAATAAACTTATTCTCCCTACTTGAATTCTTGCTCTATCTACCTTTAATGAATCCTTGAGTTTTCTCTCTACAGACCGATTATTGTGAGATATTTCCATATCAATAAAATCTACAACAACAAGTCCCGCTAGGTCACGCAATCGTAGTTGTCTTGCTATTTCTTCGGCTGCCTCAAGATTTGTTTTGAGTGCTGTAGTTTCTATGTTTCTTTCACGAGTGGATCGTCCTGAATTTACATCTATTGCAACGAGTGCTTCAGTTGAGTTAATTACAATATATCCACCAGAACGAAGTTGAACTGTTTGGTTATGCATTTGGTCAAGTTGTTGCTCAACTTGATATCGGTGGAATAAGGGAATTCTATCACTATATTTCTGAACACGTTTTGCATGGCTAGGCATAAACATTTTCATTATACTTTTTGCTAATTTATATCCATCCTCTCCCTCAACTAGCACTTCAGAAATATTTCCAGAATATAAATCACGGATAGACCTTTTTATTAGGTCTGCCTCCTCATAAACTAAACTTGGCGCAGTTGATTCAAGAGTTAGATCGCGAACTGTATTCCATACTCTTAGTAAATATTCAAAGTCACGCCTAATATCTGCTTTAGTTCTTTCTTGCCCTGCGGTCCGAACAATAAGCCCCATTCCTTCAGGGACGCCTAATGTATCAATTATATCTCGAAGGCGTTTTCTATCTTTTGGTATTGATATTTTTCTTGATACTCCTCCGCCTCGTGCGGTGTTAGGCATTAATACACAATACCTGCCTGCAAGGCTGACATAGGTAGTTAAAGCAGCACCTTTTGAGCCTCTTTCTTCTTTTGAAACCTGAATGAGAAGTACTTGGCGACGTTTAATTACTTCTTGAATTTTATATCTTCGAATTGGTGCCCTTGGCTTTGATATCTCTGACTCAACTGCAACCTCAACCTGAGTTTTTTCTATTGTCTCTTCAGATTGATCTTCTGCAGTAGTTGATTGGTCATCTTCCGCTAGCTCCTCTTGCTCCTCGTTTTGAGCTGCTGACTGCTCTTCAGCTTCTTCAGACATCCTTCTAGCCAGTTCTTCTGCAGCACGGTGCTCTATAAGTGCTTTTTTGTCAGCTACTGGTATTTGGTAATAATCTGGATGAATGTCAGGAAAAGCAAGAAAACCATGCCTGTTTCCTCCATAATCAACAAACGCAGCTTGCAGTGATGGCTCTACCCTCATTACTTTAGCAAGGTAGATATTTCCTTTAAGCTGCTTCTTCTTTGAAGATTCAAAATCAAACTCGTCTAAGCGAGTACCACTAACCACAACCACCCTAGTCTCTTCACTATAGGCAGCGTCGATGAGCAACCTTGTTGCCATCAAATTCTCCATGACGGGGGCGTTCTGACGAACTCAGTTCGCGGACCGTCTTTGTTATGGAAGCCATTGAGCGCCACATTTATTTAATAAATAAACAGGCAGCTTTTATATTAGCTGGCTTCAGTTAACCTTGTTCTCCTTGTTGCCTTGAGCGTAGGTAATGGGAGTTTTTTTGATTATATAACATCCCTTTTCACCTCGCCGCTGTTTTGCCCCAACGGACAAACTAGCCGGCTAAAGAGGTTCGTGACCTATATATAGGCCTCACAAATGATAACTGCAAAGGAAAACAATGAATAAAATATATTACTTTTTTTGGTTAAACATCTATATCTTGATTAATAATCAATCTTAGGCACAAGATAATCTGTCGGAAAGTTGAATTTGATAAGTTAAAATGAATAAATTTATTACG
>CAZHAN010000045.1:0-9080 GCA_964530575.1 uncultured Rhizobiaceae bacterium
TGAAAGTGTTTTCTCTATGGCCATAAATGTCCCCCAATAAAGAGAATAGTGATAAAAAATTAACGTTTAGAGAATTGGAAACTCTTGCGAGCCTTGGCACGACCATATTTTTTGCGTTCAACAGTTCGGGCATCACGAGTAAGAAATCCGCCAGCTTTAAGAATAGGTCGCAAACCAGGCTCATAATTTACAAGGGCACGACTTATTCCATGCCTAACGGCTCCAGCCTGACCTGATAAACCACCACCTTTAACAGTACAAACAACATCAAATTCAGATTTACGCTGAGATGAAACAAGGGGCTGATTAATAATCATTTGCAGAACTGGCCTGGCAAAATATTTTGTACTTTCATTTCCATTAACAATTATTGATCCAGAGCCTGGCTTTACCCAGACACGAGCAATAGCATCCTTACGTCTCCCGGTTGCATAAGATCTTCCTTGTGCATCGCGAGTTGAACTTTGGAGCGAAACATCTTCAGCAGTTGTAGAATCAGATTCTTCAGAATTATTACTAATAGTTTTTAAATCGGAAAAAGTTCTAAGAGTCCGGACTTCCTCTGTGGCCTGTTCTTCAACATCATCTTGAGTAGAATTATCTTCTGCCATAAACCTCTCCTATAAACCTATCGCCGTGGCGCATTCTTTACATTAAGGGAATGCACATCCAAAAGTTTTGGGCTTTGAGCAGAATGAGGATGATCAGAGCCAGAATAGATCTTCAAATTTCTCATTTGCTGTCGGCCAAGAGGGGTGCGAGGAATCATACGCTCAACAGCTTTTTTGAAAACTCTTTCTGGATGAGACCCATCCAATATAGTCTCAGCGGTAATAGAACGAATACCCCCTGGATGTCCTGTGTGATGATGGTAAAGTTTAGCTGAGCGTTTGTTTCCAGTAAGGCGAATCTTTTCAGCATTAATAACTACAACATTATCACCACAATTAATATGTGGGGTATATTGCGGACGATGCTTTCCCCGCAACATAAGCGCGACTATTGAAGCCACCCGCCCAAGGACAAGACCTTCAGCATCAATTAAAACCCAATTAGCAGGTACTTCGCCTAATTTTGCTGAGTATGTCCTCTGTGCCACGTAAAAATGCTCCGGAAAAATAAAATTTTGATGTATATATCATAAAAAATTACTTTTGATCAATAATAATTATTAAAAAACAATAAGTTATTTAATGGTATTATAATACCGTTAATTAATCGGATGTTTCATTACCGATCCAAGAGAGAAATTCAGGATTTCCACCTGTTATAGGAAGAGAGATAATGCAAGGACATTCATATGAATGTAATTCGATAATTTTTTTTGAAACAGAATTCACTAAACTTTCTTTTGTTTTAATAAATATAGAGACCTCTGAATTAAATTCAATCTTACCATTCCAACGAAAATATGATTTTGAATTACTAAATATATTCACACACGCAGATAATTTTTCATCTAGAAGTATTTTAGAAATTAGTTCTGCCTCCTCTTGATTGGGTACTGTCACATAAACTAAAGAAAATTGCATCAAACACTACTCCTATGATCTTTAGAATTGCATATAGATATTAAATAAAAATTAACAACTACTATACCCATTAGAATTAAAGCAGAAAATTGGTGCAAGGCTGCTAGATGAATTGGAACAACATTCACAAGTGTTAAAATACCCAAAAATCCTTGAATAAATAAAAAAATAATTATAAACAAAAAAGAAAGTTTTGGAAGTTTAGGAATTTTATTATCGAACGATTTTTTCCAAACATACAAAATATATATTGCAACAATAACCCCTAGCCATCGGTGTAAAAATTGGACACCAACAACTGAACCAAAAAAATTACTATTAAAAATATTATTAGGTATCCATTCTTCATCCATTTTTGGAAATGTATTAAAAGCAAACCCAGCATCTAAACCTGCAACTAGACCTCCACTTAATATTAAAAAAAATACAAACGGAATTATAAGGAATGACTCAAAATAAAATTTTCTGGTAATTATTCCACCACTAAGACCTTCGGGTTTGTAAGAGATAATTATTCTAAGAGAGAGCCAAATCATGGAGATGAATATCAAAACAGCAAGCCCAAGGTGTGCAGTTAGTCGATAGTGGCTAACATCAGGGCGTTCTACCAAGCCACTTGCAACCATTAGCCACCCCATTACTCCTTGCATCCCTCCTAATATCAAAAGACCAAAAAGCTTTAACAAAAAACTTGTCTCTAAACGTCTTGAAAATAACAAAAAAAGGAAAGGTAAGGCAAAAACAAGTCCTAATACTCTAGCAAGCAGTCTATGAAAATACTCAAGCCAGAAAATTGACTTAAATCCATCTAAACTCATCCCTTTGTTTAATAATTTATATTCTGGAAATTGTTGATAATTTAAAAATTCTTTTAACCATGCACTTTGTGATAATGGAGGTAAAATTCCTGATAGAGGTTCCCAGGTAACCATAGATAGACCAGAATGGGTAAGTCTTGTAATTCCACCTAACACTGCAACTGAAATAACTAGACATGCACAAATAACAAGCCATAAACCAACAGTAAAACGCGTCCCTTCTGGAGCATTTTCAGATATATAATTTGGAAGAAAAAGATTATTCATTCTGTTAAAACAGTAAAAAATTATCTGCAAAAAATCTTAACTGAATTAATCAATGAGCAATCAACTAATCAATTCTCGCTGTCAGATGCAACTTGCATCTTAACAATAATATCTGGTTCGGCTGGTGGCTCTCCTCGAACAATCATATCAACAAATTCCATTCCTTGGGTAACAATTCCCCAAACAGTATATTTGCCATTTAGAAACGATACATCCTCAAAGCAAATAAAGAATTGGCTATCACCGCTATCTGGATCCTGGGCACGAGCCATTCCTAGGGTGCCCCTAAGAAAGGGAACAGCTGAAAATTCAGCCTTTAGATTTTTTCCTGAACCACCTCTACCTGTTCCTGTTGGATCACCTGTTTGGGCCATAAATCCATCAATTACTCTATGAAATACTATACCATCATAGAAACCTTCCCGAGTGAGCTCCTTAATTCTTGCTACATGCTCAGGTGCAACATCAGGCCTAAGGTCAATCACTACTCGGCCATATTTAAGATCAAGAAAAATCTGGTTTTCTAAGTCTTGGGCATTGGATTTATCAGGTGTCATAACAATTAATATAGCTCCAATAAATAAAAAAAGAAAATTACGCATCTTAAACTCCTCAGACAATCAATCTATAACATGAATGGTCGGAGCGAGAGGATTTGAACCTCCGACCCCTTCACCCCCAGCGAAGTGCGCTACCAAGCTGCGCTACGCTCCGACAATTTATAATTTAATTATTTCATTACAAATACTTAATACAAATACCCAAAACCTCAAACAACCAGTCTACAAAGATACCGTAGTGCTAGATTCATTCCATCATTTACATAACAATACCTGATTCTTAGCACAATACCTGATTCAATTGTACACCCTACCTGATGACTTATGGTATAAACAACTTCAGCCCAATAAATCAGTCAACCTCTATCCCATCCTTATAGTTTATTACCGAAACCAATTCGCCCTTTACCGAGTAGTTCAGCCAGGGGCCTTCGAGCTTACCGCCCTTATATGTTTTTTCAGAACGCAATTGTCCAGTCACATAGAAGGTTAACCAGGGGCCATCTAAAAACCCATCCTTATACGTTTGTTTTTGAAGTAACGCACCATTTGGAAAGTATTTAGTCCACGTACCATCGCGCCTTCCATCCTGAATCATTCCCTCTCCACCACGTGTGCCCACCCTTACCTCGCCAGTAAAAGGCACATTAGAGTCCCTCTTGTAATAAATACCATTACGATTTTCCAAATCATCAAGTCTAATGTTCTGAGCAAAGACTAATCCTATGCTTGTAGCCAGCACAACCACAACTATACTGATTTGAGTTATTATTGTTTTCTGCATATTAGTCGCCACTAATATTGGCTAGCGGTAAAACTGCCTATATTAAATCTAAAGACGAATCTTCCTTAATAGCTCTCTAATCCTTGAAAGCTCTTCTGCGATAGCGCGCAGTCGTTGTTTAGTGTTTAAATCAACTTCATCTTTTATAGATTGGGAATTGATAGAATCATCTGAATTTTTATTTTTAATCTTATTAGACTTCACGCCTTCACGGAGAATCTTTTGAACTCCGCGAATTGTATACCCATCATCGTATAGGAAAGATCGAATTTTGCGTAAAATGTCTATGTCCTCTGGGCGGTAGTAACGCCTACCACCACCTCTCTTAAGGGGACGAATTTGAGGAAATTTAGCTTCCCAAAACCTTAACACATGCTGAGGTATAGAAAGCTCATCAGATACTTCTGAAATAGTTAGATATGCACCTGGTGCCTTAGCCACTTTCCGCACTCTTGCTACTTGCGGATCGGCATCTTTCATCGAATCATGAACCTCGTCTAGATAAGTTTCTATTGATTCTGTCCTTTAAGACATGAGATGGACAAAATACCAAGACCCTTCTTGGAGAAATAGGAACTTCCTGACCTGTCTTTGGATTACGACCAATCCGCTCTGATTTATGTCTTACATAAAAGCTTCCAAAGGAAGATAGTTTTACCGATTCACCATCTACAAGCGAATCAGTTATTTCGTTTAAGACTGATTCAACAAGCTCTGCAGACTCACTTCGCGAAAGTCCAACTTTCTCAAAAACTACCTCAGTAAGGTGTGCCCGAGTTATTGTGCCCATAAAAAGCCCCCAATTTCTATAATTACAGACTAACGCGGGGGAAGAAATTGGTCAATATCAATAGGATAAAAGGGAAACATAAATTAAAGAACTAAAAATTTAAACTCGGAAAACACAGGCTCCCCAAGTGAATCCGCCTCCCATTGCTTCCATAAGCACAATATCTCCAGGTTTTATTCTTCCATCCGCAGATGCCTCAGCAAATGCTAATGGAATTGACGCAGCTGAGGTATTGGCATGATGATCAACTGTAAATATGACTTTTTCAGAAGGTAACCCCAATTTTTCAGCAGTACTTTTCAATATCCTAATGTTTGCCTGATGAGGTACTAGCCAATCAATATCACCAATGGTAAGACCCGCCTTATCCAAGACTTCATGAACAACGCTAGTTAAACTTTCGACAGCATGTCGAAATACTTTCTTGCCTTCCATTCGTATATGCCCTGTATCACCAGTTTTAGAAGGCCCCCCGTCAGTATAAAGCAGATCATGATACCTTCCGTCCGAGTGAATCTTGTGAGCTAATAGTCCTCTTGTTGAATCCTCATTATTTTCTCCTCTTAAAACTACTGCTCCAGCTCCATCACCAAATAACACACATGTAGAACGATCGTTCCAATCTATGAGTCTTGAGAAAGTTTCTGCACCAATAACAATAGCGGTGTTTGCTTCATGACATCTGATAGCGTTATCTGCGAGAGTTAAAGCATAGATAAACCCTGAACAAACAGCCTGAATATCAAATGCTGCTCCTTGGTTAATACCCAAAGATTCTTGCACTATTGTAGCTGTAGCTGGAAAAGTTTCATCAGGTGTAGCAGTAGCAAGAATTATAAGATCAATTTCTTCGGGTGATACCCCCCCATTCTTCATGGCGTTAAGTGCAGCTTTTTGGGCAAGATCGGAAGTAAATTCATTGTCAGCTACTATGTGCCGATGATAAATCCCAGTTCTTTCAACTATCCATTCATTAGAAGTGTCAACTAGCTTAGCAAGCTCATCATTATCTAAAACTCTTTTTGGTAAATATCCTCCAGAACCAATTAATACTGACCTGCGATTCATTGCTCTACATCATCTAGTTGTTGTTCAGATAAAATCTTTGCCTCTAAGGCTGGTTGAAGTCTTTCTAAATCTGTATGAATGCGTTCATTAAAATCACCCTTAATCATATCGACTGCAACAGAAATAGCACTTGCAAATCCTTCAGCATCTGTTGATCCATGACTTTTTACAACAACTCCATTCAGCCCAAGAAATAAAGCTCCATTATATTGACGAGGATCCAATTTATCCTTGAGATCATCCAAGGCTGGCTTGGCCAACAGATAACCCAGCCGTGACATCCAAGAGCGTTTAAATGAAGATTTTAAAAAACTTGTGATCAAAACAGCAGTACCCTCCGTTGTCTTAAGGACTGCATTACCTGTAAATCCATCAGTAACAAATACATCTACCTTGCCTTGTCCAATATCATTCCCTTCAACAAATCCGTGAAACTCAAACCCAAAATCTGATTCACGAAGAATTTGCCCAGCCTTTCGGATAACCTCGTTACCCTTTACATCCTCAATTCCTACATTGAGTAAGCCAACTGTTGGCCTCTCTATACCTAAAATGCTTCTGGCAAATCCAGACCCCATAATAGCAAACTCTACTAAATTTCTAGAATCACACTCAAGATTAGCACCAAGATCCAATAAAGCGCTCTCTCCTCGCATAGTTGGAAAGTATGATATCATTGCAGGCCTATCAATATCTGATTGAGTTTTAAGAACAACCTTTGACATAGCCATTAGGGCTCCAGTATTCCCAGCAGAAACAACCCCCTGTGCCTCGTCATTCTTAACTGAGTCTATTGCTAGGCGCATACTAGATTGAGCACCCTTACGTAAAGCTTGGCTTGGTTTTTCATCATTACTTACAGCTTCGGTGGTATGAATTATTTCTGAGACAGGAAGTAGTTTTGAATGTCTTTCTAGCAATGGGGATATCCTAGATCTATCACCAAACAAAACAAATCTAACTGAAGTCAAACGTCTGCTTGCCAAAGCAGCGCCTCCAACAACACTATCAGGTGCATGGTCGCCACCCATTGCATCAAGTGCGATCGTAATCTCTTTTTTCACAGAGCTACCTTGATCAATTAAAACTATTGAGAAATGCTTTCGTTTTATACATTAGCCTAGGCCTCACTCGCCTCAGCTACCTCTTGCTCATTATAATGTCCACAAGAGTCGCAAACATGGTGAGGCCTTTTAAATTCTCCACAATTAGAACATTCTACAAAGGGTGAATTTTTCAAAGCATCGTGTGAACGACGCTGGCCTCGACGGGATTTTGAAATCTTTTGCTTTGGTACAGCCACTTTTTAAGTCTTTCCTCTCCATTGCTTCAGTGCAGCAAAGGGACTACTTGCAGTTTGTCCAGAATCACTGTCACTAGAATTAATATTCTCAAAATCTACCCCCTTAATTCGAGGGTAAGGATCAATCGCCAAACAAAGATATTCTGAAATCACTGCCCCAAGGTCAATAGTTCTGTCAGTAATAATTCCTGGTGGCTCTATATTTCTATCAAATTCCAGAGTGTAATCTTTCAGATGATACGTGTCCATTTGTTCATCTGATAGAAAATTTAGCTCAAATCCGTCAGTTATTGATGTCAGAATTGGCTCAAGTGTAAATACACATGACTGTAGCACATCTGCAGAAAACTTAATACGTGCATAAACATGCTGGTCAAGATCAAGAGACAGCCAAACGTCTGCGTTAAATTTAGATAT
This sequence comes from uncultured Rhizobiaceae bacterium, assembly GCA_964530575.1. Classification (GTDB taxonomy): domain Bacteria; phylum Pseudomonadota; class Alphaproteobacteria; order UBA2966; family CAIVPW01; genus JAQBXG01. The sequence continues at coordinate 7,540 of CAZHAN010000045.1, forward strand.
AGATAATACAGAAAAATGGAGGGCAAGAGCTTCAGATTCTTGTTCATCAGCTTTAATTTCTATATACCGCTCAACTTCATTCAGACCATCTATAGATACAGGTCTCTGAAATTCAGTATTAATGATTTTATCTAAGTCATGCACTAGATTAAATTGCCCATGGTGCATAATTAACAAAAAATAAATAATTAATGCTAAGCATCGCTTGCGTCAATGTCCTGCAGTTTAATGGCAGAGCTAATGTCTGGGAAAGCGGTATATATTGTTTCAATCTGTTTGAAATCAAATTTTTTTAAAAAATTCTCAGAAACTAAAATATATCTTACCATAGACGAAAGATGGTAATCGGTTGGATTTACAGTTCCAAACAAATTGCGATGGACAACATCTTTCAGTTCTTTTTGACCATCCAGAGCCTCATCATAGGCTTTTGCACGTCCATAAAAATTCCTTGCCATTTCCCGAACTCGTCTTCCAACAGATGTATCAGGTATCCCCATGTCACGAAGACTTCTATCAAGATCTGCAATGAAGACATCAAATACCTGATCTCGAAACATAGAGGCATCCCTACTTCCTCTTAAAAATCTAAACAATAAAATTACGTGCAAAAGAATCATCTCAAAACGACCTTCAGAATTATCTGGAATTCCATATTTTTGATAAAATTCAGTCTTTCTTGCTTGTCTGACAAGAAAAAAATATACAGTGGTGGCAGAATGTTTATGGTTAATCAAAGCTATCTTCCTAGTCTACATTGACAGTTATTAAGGCGAGTGCCAATTTCATGATTATTTTATCTAGGTATATACTAATTTTATTAATGCCTTAATTCTTTAAACCTGTTTCTACGGCCCTTAATTATGAATTTATTTAGATTCAAGACCCATTTAATCATTTATATTATTTTGCTCTTAACAATAAACGCTTGCGCCCCTTCACTTGAAATTAGAGGCTATATTACAAATCAAGATATAGCCAAAGACCTTACCCCAGGATCGGATAATAAAGAAACAGTACTCAAATCACTGGGAACACCAACATCAGTTGGAACTTTTTCATCTAACACTTGGTATTATATCACTCGACTTACTGAGAAAGTATCTTTCTTAAACGAGAAAGTCACGGATCAGTATGTGGTTGTATTAAATTTTAATAAAATTGGAATTCTTGAGTCAGTTGAATCTTTTGATTTAGAAGACTCTATAAATATAACTCCAGTTGAGAGAACTACGCCAACTCACGGAAGAGAACTCGGAATAATTGAACAGATTCTCGGCAATATCAATCGCTTCGAGCCCCCTCCAGAATAAACTTAAAAATTAATCTATGTAACTACGAGGCTAACGAGGCCAATAGCAACAAAGCAATAATATTAGTTATTTTAATCATAGGATTAACTGCTGGGCCAGCAGTATCCTTGTAAGGATCACCAACCGTATCACCAGTTACTGCAGCTTTATGTGCTTCTGATCCCTTACCACCATAATTGCCATCCTCAACAAATTTCTTAGCATTGTCCCAGGCACCGCCTCCAGCTG
>CAZHAN010000046.1:0-6665 GCA_964530575.1 uncultured Rhizobiaceae bacterium
TTTCGTTGGCGGATCGATTCAAGAGATCTATCAATTCAAAACTTCTATATTTACGGAGATTCTCGCGAATACGATCATAAATAACTACAGTATCATTAATTGAATATCCAATTATTGTCAGTATTGCAGCAATAATAGAAAGATTAAACTCCAACTGAAGAAGAGAGAAAACACCAAGTGTAAGCAATACATCATGAGTTATTGCTATTACAGCACCTAATCCAAACTGCCATTCAAAACGGAGCCATATATAAAACATCATAGCACCGATCGCTAATGCTAATGCTAGGACACCATCTTTAATCAATTCTGAAGATACTTTAGGTCCAACAAACTCAACACGCCGAAATTCAACATCACCAAAATTTGTAACTAATGCTTCCTTAATTAAATTTGTTGCTTCAAGTTGACCACGCTCTCCTCCAGGCTGCTCCTCGATTCTAATTAGGACATCTCTAGGGTCACCAAACTCTTGAATGCTAATGTCGCCAAGGCCTAAATCTGAAATAGATGAACGCATTTTTCCGATCTCTGACTGTTGGGTAGTGCGAATTTCAATGAGAATTCCACCTTTAAAATCAATCCCAAAATTAAGACCAATAACACTAAGCAAAATTATAGAAGCAACTGCCATTATAGCCGAAAAGCTAAATGAAAAATAACGGGCTCCTAAAAAATTAATTTTGGTATTTTTAGATACCAGACGAAGGTGTTTCATAAGTGTATATCTACAAAAGAAGAATGTTAGGGCGTTTGCGAATAAGCCACATTGAAACAAAAAAACGAGAAACAGTAATAGCTGTAAACATTGATGTAATTATACCAATTGATAAGGTTACTGCAAATCCTCGAACTGGGCCCGAGCCAAGCATGAACAGAATGATTGCCGCAATAAAAGTTGTTACATTTGCATCTACAATCGTTGTTAAAGCTCGTTTATATCCAGCTTCAACTGCCGCAAAAGGTGTTTTTCCCGAACTAATTTCTTCACGAATACGTTCAAAAATTAATATGTTTGCATCAACAGCCATACCAATGGTTAAAATAATTCCCGCTATACCAGGTAATGTTAAAGTCGCTTGAAGGGTTGAAAGCAGTGCGCCTATAAGGGCTAGGTTAATTATGAGAGATAAATCGGCTGCGATGCCGAAAACTCCATAACCTGCAGCAATAAAGATAAGGACAAGTACAAAAGCTAGTATTGAAGCATATCCACCAGCGCGAACTGAATCAGCCCCCAATCCAGGACCAACCGTTCTTTCTTCTAATATCACTAATGGTGCCGGTAAAGCGCCAGCACGAAGAAGAACTGCTAAATCATTTGCTGATTGGACACTAAAAGATCCGGAAATCTGACCAACGCCACCTAGAATTGGCTCTCTGATTACTGGAGCACTTATAACTTTACCATCCAACACAATTGCAAATCTTCTTCCAACATTTTCAGAAGTTACATCACCAAATCGTCGACTTCCTGTAGTATCAAATCTAAGACTTACAACTGGCTCACCAGTTTGGCCATCAAATGAAGCCTGGCTATCAGTAAGCATTTCTCCTGTAATAATTGCTCTTGCACGCAAGACATAGCGAAGAGGTGTTCCATCAGCACTTAGTTCATTCGCAGAAGGAACGAGTGTCGACCCAGGGGGAAGACGTCCAGCAATAGCGTCGGATAGAGAGGTTTCAGCATCAACCATTTGGAAAGTTAGTTTCGCTGTTTGTCCAAGTAATCTTTTAATTCTGTCTGGATCATCTATTCCAGGCAATTGAATCAGTATCCGGTTATCTCCTTCTCTTTGGATGGATGGTTCACTAGTCCCAGTTTCATCTATCCTTCTTCTGACTACTTCTATCGATTGTTGAACTGCAGCTGTAATTCTCTCCTTAATCGCACCCTCAGTAAGATATACTAAAATTAAACCATCATCTGAAGAATCAACAATAATATCAGAGATGGCATTTCCAAACGGTCCATTTCTTACAAGATTTCCCAGAGATTCTATTTGTTGTACAACTGACTGAATTTCAGATGTATCTCTTAAGGTAAAGCTTACTTGGAAATTATCAGTTACCCCTAAACCAGTATAACCGATGAGTTCTTGTCGCAACATAACACGAATGTCATCAACAAGTCCCGTGAGCCTTTCCTCAATGACCGAGGATGTGTCGACCTCTAAAAGCAAATGAGATCCGCCTTGTAAATCTAATCCTAAATTAATCTGATCATGAGGGATCCACTTTGGAACCCACTCCAATTTATCTGAACCAATAAAATTCGGAGAAACAAACAAAATACCCCAAATCGATATGATCGCAATCCAAATAGTTTTCCAGCGTGAAAAATATAGCATTCCCAATCAATCCTTGTCGGAAGTTATTTTATCATCATTTGAATCCGATTGAGCGGAATTATCAGAATTTTTATTTTTTTTATTTGAAATTTTTGATAAATCAGATTTCTTTACAACATCTGCGAGGGTTGCTTGAAGTGCATCAACTCTAACACCAGGTGAAATTTCAACACTAACATAGCCATCATTATCTACCTTCATTACTTTACCTCTAATGCCTCCAGCCGTCACAACCATATCTCCACGACTAGCGCTGTTGACCATCTCTTTATGCGCTTTAGCCTTTTTTTGTTGAGGCCTAATAAGCAAGAAATAAAATACTACAAAGATTAAAACGAGAGGAAGTAAGAATTCAATTAAACCTTGGCTTCCAGGTGCGCTTCCAGATTGGGCTAATGCTTTCGATACAAACATATTTAATTATATACCTCAAAAAATATTACATTATCTAACTATACCGTCCGTATATCATTTAGCATACTAGAGGGGTTATGAATAAAGAAATATGGACCTCCAGCGGATTAAGTGAGGCATTAAGAGATTTTGCCTCATAGTCATGAGAAATTTATTGGGTTCAGATTGCTATAATCTTAACCCCAGATAGGTATGGATGAACAAATAACAATACAACATACATAATAATCGCAATACTAATCGTAATAGCGTCTTTTTTGATAGGAACTTTTTTAGGCTTTAACCAATCTCCATCCCTTCGATTTATTGTTACAATGCTGAGTAACGACCAAGCTCCCATACCACCAAATAAAATTATTGATCGAATATCTCCATTTACCAGTAGATGGCCAAAGGCCCAAGTGGCAACACCTAGTAGCATTGGATGGCGAATGAAGCGTTTGAGGTTTGTTGGATGAATTCCGCTCATAAAGAGAATTAATGCCACAAACATCAAGACCCAGTTTAGCTGTTTCCCAAAATCAGAGAGATCATAAATTGTAAGTGGTATTGTATTTTTCCAACCATAAATAATTATAGCAAATGAAGTTAGCAATAGAATCGAAAAAATAGCTTGATAGATCTTTAGACCAATCAAATCTAAAAAATGAAGGCGAAGTTTACTAAAAATTGAAGGGAATATATGGATAAAAAACCATAAACTAACCCCAAGTACTAGAAAGGCCATAAATGCCATATCTCCATTTACAATTAGATTTCAGCTCAATAAATATTTTTAACAGGATAAACCTAGATAGAGAGAAAACCAATACCTATCCTAAATGATCTAATGGATTAACAGCTTCTTTACCTCGTCTTATCTCAAAATGAAGCAAAGGTATTCCCAAGCTTTTTGAAATACCAGTAGTAGCTACCAACTGACCTCGTTTAACTGTATCACCAATTTGAACTAAAATTTCTTGCGTATGAGCATAAGCTGTAACCCAGCTATCAGAATGAATTATTAAAAGTAAATTACCAAGACTACTTAATTCATCCCCAATATATGCGACTACTCCATTATCTGCAGCTACAATAGGAGATCCAATTTTAGCTGATATATCAATACCATCATTATGAATACCACCTCCTTGAGGCCCAAAACCTTTGACTACATCTCCTACAACCGGCCACGCGAATTTCCCACTACTTCTAGATAACGGCTTTGGTAAAGAAGTAGTTTGTATATTTGAATTAAATTTTAAACCTGGAATTGTTATTTCATTTCCAGGAATTAAAAGATATGGATGCCTAATTTGATTCACCTGAGCCAGGGTCGCCATGTCGATATTGTATTTGCGAGATATACTGTAAAGCGTATCACTAGCTTGAACTGTATAACGAGAAAGAAATGGAAGTCTTAATACTTGACCAGGGATTATTACATACGGGGGTCTAAGTTGATTTTCAGCTATGAGGTCATTGAGATTAACCCCATACCTACGTGCAATAAGGTGCAAATTATCACCATTTTTAACAATTGTTGTAGTAGGTATTGTTGGTTGTATATAAGCCCCCTTATTGGACAAAGGAGCAAGCTTAGAGGAGCCACAAGCTGTGATCAAAGAGATTAGTAAAATACTAAATATTATGCGAATCATCATAAATTTTAATTTAGCATTAGCCAGTTATTGAGGGAGTTAATGTCATTAATTTTTCCTTAACAAATGAATCTTTATTTTTTTTTAATTTTACTATAGTACGCATACTTTTGTCAGGTCCAACTGGTGCAACTAAAACTCCGTCATGCTGTAACTGATTTATCAGATAATCTGGTACTTCATCAATTCCATCGTTAAGTAATATGCGATCAAATGGGGCCTGCTCCTCCCACCCCATATCAGTATCACCAAATTTGGTAATAATGTTTGGAATATTTAAAAACCTAATCCTTTCAGATGCTTCCTTGCAGTAAAACCGGTTATTGTCCTTAGTATATATCCATCTACATAAATGTGAGATTAATGCACTGCAATATCCAGTTCCGGTTGGCAGTTGTAGCACTCTATCTCGTGGTTTTATTTCGAGAGCAGTTAAAAGATAAGCTGAGATATATGGTCTAGAAAGGATTATACCATTCTCTAAATGATGATGTGTATCTGACCATAAGTTTTGAGAGGATATATTTGGTAGAAATACCTCCCGGGGAACCTTTTCAAAAGCAGATAAAATATTGGTATCAACAATGCCTTTGTTTCTAAGCGCCATAATGAGGCGAATTGGCCCTTCATTTAAGCTCATTTAAAATTACTTGAAGCTGGTTGTACATGTTATAATCAGTAGAATTTATTTGTAGTGGAGTAATAGAAATATTTCCATTAGAAATAACCTCAAAATCGGTATCAATAATTGGTTTAATTGGATTTTTTCTTAAACCGATCCAATAATAAGGACTTCCCTTGTCATCTAGCAGTTCATTGATATCAAGCTCATTTGAATCTCTCATTCCTTGGGTTGAAGGCTTTGTTTCACCCCCTGTCATCTGCTCAGGAAAGTTTACATTCATTAATGTTCCATTTGGCCAATCTGTTAAGTTAAAAAGTTTTTCTATAATAATTGGTGCATAAAATTCGCTTACACTCCAATTTATTTCATTCATTGTTCCATAACTATTAATATTTTTTATTGCCTGACTTAAAGCAATAGATCTGATGCCAAAAACTGTACCTTCAAAGGCAGCACCAACAGTTCCAGAATAAGTTATATCCTCTCCCAAATTAGCACCACAATTAATTCCAGAAAGCAAAAGATCAGGTTTTTTTGAGCCTTTCATAAGGTAATTGACTGCTAACATAACACAATCAGTAGGAGTTCCTCTAACGGCATAATGTTGATCTTTTAATTTTCTTAAGTTTAGAGGAGAATTAATTGTGAGCGAATGTGCAGTACCAGATTGTTCAGTTTCTGGGGCAACTACCCAAACATCATCAGTTATTGACCTAGCAATTTTTTCTAATATTTGAAGACCTGGTGCATCAACTCCATCATCATTAGAAATAAGAACACGAATACTATCCGCCATCTGCAGATATCTTTTCTTGTCCATTCATAAAAGGTTTCAGAACATCTGGAATTGTAATTGTTCCATCCTCATTTTGATAATTTTCAATTACTGCAACTAACGTTCTTCCGACTGCCAAACCTGATCCATTCAGTGTATGCAGGAAAGATATTTTCTCCTTCTCAGGATTTGATGAATTACGAAATCTTGCATCCATTCGGCGGGCCTGAAACGAACCACAGTCAGAGCAAGATGAAATTTCACGATAATTATTTTGTCCTGGAAGCCAAACCTCAATGTCATAAGTTTTTCTTGATGAAAAACCTAGATCACCAACACATAACTCAACCACTCTGTATGGAAGATCAAGTAACTTAAGGACTTCTTCTGCGCAAGAACACATCCTTTCTAATTCAGAGTTTGATTGATCTGGCAAAACAATTGATACTAATTCAACTTTTTCGAACTGGTGTTGACGAATCATTCCATGGGTATCTTTTCCGGCAGCTCCTGCCTCCGATCTATAACAAATTGAACGTGCAGTTAGACGCATTGGAAAATCATCTTCTAAAAAAATTTGTTCACGAACGATATTCGTTAACGGAACTTCAGATGTTGGTATAAGCCACAGTCCTGAAGTAGTAGAAAATAAATCATCAGAAAATTTGGGTAATTGACCAGTCCCAATAAGAGATGTGTCCCTAACTAAAGAAGGCACACTGCATTCGGTATAACCATTAGTTAAAGTCTGCAGATCAAGCATAAAATTCGACAGAGCCCTCTCTAAGCGAGCTAATCCACCTTTTAGAATCACAAATCTTGCTCCAGGGGGGATAAACTGGCCCAGCTGGACTGGCCCG
>CAZHAN010000046.1:6675-9006 GCA_964530575.1 uncultured Rhizobiaceae bacterium
GATTTTAGAGGCAGTTTCAAAATTCATTAAATTTAATTCTTCACCGATCTGGACATGATCTTTAGGTAAAAAACTAAATTCTGTAGGTACACCAACTTTTTTGATTTCCAAGTTATTGTTTTCATCACTGCCGTCAGGAACAGAGCTTCTAGGGAGATTCGGAATATCTAAAAGAATATCTTTCATTTTGTTAGTTAAGTATCTTTCATTTTCAGTAAATTCTTGTATTACAAGTTTCATATCTGAAACTTTATTAACTAATTCAGAAGTATTAAGCCCGGCTGACTTAGCCTTACCTACTTCACGAGAAATTTCATTCCTCTCAGTCTGAAGACTTTGGAGCTTGTTTTGAACACCTCTATGCTCAGTATCAAGATTTAGAATATGTTCAGATTGAGGTTGCATACCACGACGCTTTAGTGCTGCATCTAAATCTTTTGGATTTTGACGAATCCAATGAATATCAAGCATAAGTAAGCTCCAAAACTGACTATCTGAACAAATGCCTACATTGATTTAACGACTAAGCCAAGTCCTGAGGATTAAATAATTTATTCAGAGCGTTTCAGCTTATTTTTTTCAACAATTCTAGCGCACCATATAGAAATTTCGTAAAGGAAAATAATTGGTATGGCTAATCCAATCTGACTTAACGGATCTGGAGGTGTAAGAATAGCCGCAGCAACAAAAGCCAACACAATTGCATATCTACGTTTATCTTTTAATCCCTCTGAAGTAGCTATGCCTGCCCTTGCAAGCAAGGTGATGGCCACAGGAAGCTGAAATGCAAATCCAAAGGCAAAAATTAGTCTCATCGAGAGACTTAAATATTCGCTAACTCTTGGGAGTAATTCGATAGGAAGTTCGTTTTCTATATCTACAGTGCCCATGGTTTGAAAGCTTGCAAAAAACTGCCAAGCGACTGGCATTACAATATAATAAACCATTGATGATCCAATTAAGAAAAGAATCGGTGTAACAAATAAGTAGGGTAAAAAAGCCCCTTTCTCATTTTTATATAACCCTGGGGCAACAAACATCCAAACCTGAACTGCAATAACAGGAAAGGCAAGCATAGCAGAAGCAAAAAAAGCAACCTTAATGTTAGTAAAGAATTTCTCATGAAGTGCGGTAAAAATTAGTCTCCTACCCTCTTCTCCCTCAAATATATCCTTTAAAGGTTCGACTAAAAAATTGAAAAGTTGATCTGCAAAATAAAAGCAAAATAAAAATGCAACGAGGAAAGCAAGAACGGACCAAATAAGGCGAGTCCTGAGCTCAATTAAATGATCAAGAAGTGGCATCCTATCTTCTGGCTGGTCAGTTGAATTATCAACCATCATTTGATCCAACTTTTGTGGCTAAAAGATAAAACAAAAATCAGACCTGTTGCTTTAAGTTTTCATTATCAGGAGAGGATTTATCAGATTCTAACGTTGTAGATTCGGGCAAATGATCTATTTCAATAGGCACCTCATCTATACCAATTTTTGTTGGAACTAATTTCGGTTCCTTGACCGATTTATCGTCATCAATACCAGTAGTATCATTTGTGTTTTCAGAATTTATTTCTGCAAGATTTTCTTCGCTTAATTTTTTAGTTTGATTAAGGTCATTGCCTTCTGAGCTATCTAGAATTGTAGATTCTTGCTCTTTTGGTTTCTCTGAATCAATTTCATCAGATTCATTAGATGCGGATTCAATCTTGCCTTTAGTATCCCCTGAATCCTCTATTGGTGCTCTAATTGCTTTTCCAGTAAACATACCAGCAATTGAGTTATCTGGATCCACCAATTTATCAACATTTTCTGGCTTTAAAGGTTCGAGGGTATCCTTCTTAACTTTATTAATATCTTTCTTGATATCATCAAGATCAGCTTCTCGTGCTAAATCGTTCATACTTGATTGGAATTCTCGAGCAAGAGATTGGGCCCGACGAACCCAAAACATAACAGCACGTAAAACACGAGGAAGCTCCTTTGGCCCAACCACAACAACGGTGATTACTGCGACCAAGAGGAGCTCTGGCCAGCCTATATCAAGCATTTATACCACAACCCATCTAGAGTGAGCTGGAAGGAGCAAGCTTTCTTTAAGGGTTATCTTCTTTATCTGGTGACTCAGTAGCAAGATTATCACCTTCAATTTTTTTATCACCTGATGCTACCTCATCTTCCTTTACGCCTTTTTTAAAAGCCTTAAGTCCACTACCAAAATCACCCATGATTTTGGAGATCTTTCCTCCACCACCAAATAAAAGCACGACCACTGCAAGAACAATAAGCCAATGCCAAATACTGAATCCACCACCAAGCATAAAAACTCCTAATT
>CAZHAN010000047.1:0-8895 GCA_964530575.1 uncultured Rhizobiaceae bacterium
CACTACCCGAGCTGGTCATAAGATAACTTTTCTTGATACACCAGGCCATGAAGCATTTACGGCTATGCGTTCGAGAGGTGCAAATATTACAGATATTGTAGTTTTAGTTGTTGCTGCAGATGATGGATTAATGCCTCAAACTATTGAGGCAATCCGACATGCAAAGGAAGCTGAAGTTCCAATTATTGTTGCTGTAAATAAAATTGATTTAACAGGAGCAAATCCTCGGAAGGTTCGTGAAGAACTACTACAACATGAATTAGTTGTGGAGGAGATGGGTGGGGATATTTTAGCTATCGATGTATCAGCAAAAGAAAAGACAAATCTTGATAAATTAGAAGAAGCAATTTTGTTACAGGCGGAATTGCTTGAGCTAAAAGCTAATCCAAATCGCACAGCTGAAGGAATTGTCATTGAAGCAAAAATAGATACCGGTCGTGGACCAGTTGCTACTGTACTAGTTAAACGTGGAACTTTAAAAGTTGGACAGGTTTTTGTTGCGGGAGGAGAGTGGGGGCGCGTACGTGCAATGGTAGATGTACATGGATCAAAGCTTTCTGATGCCGGGCCTGCAGTTCCAGTTGAGGTATTGGGCCTTACAGGAGCTCCTTCTGCTGGGGACATGTTTTTAGTAGTTGATAATGAATCTAAAGCTAGGGAAATTGCATTATATCGTCAGCGCAAGGGACGTGTGTTGAAAGCAGGTGATACAGAGAAATCTACTATGGAAGAGATGTTTGAACAGATTCAAAAGGGAGAAATGGCAGAATTTCCAATTGTATTGAAAGCAGATGTTCAAGGTTCTGTTGAAGCAATAGCTAATTCTGTAGTTAAACTTAACAACGAAGAAGTTGGTGTTAGGGTGGTGCATTCTGCAGTTGGTGGCATTAATGAGTCAGATGTCGGTCTTGCCAGATCTTCTTCTGCATTGATAGTTGGATTTAATGTTCGAGCTAATGCTCAAGCTAGGGATTTAGCTAATCGTGAGAAGGTAGACATTCGTTACTACTCTGTAATTTATGATCTAATTGAAGAAATAAAGAATTCTCTTACAAGTATGTTAGCTCCTAAAATAAAAGAACATGCCCTTGGGAACTCAGAGATATTAGAGATATTTAGTGTTTCGAAAGCCGGAAAAATAGCTGGGTGCAGAGTTCTAGATGGAGTGATTAAGCGTGGAGCCAGAGTTAGATTATTAAGAGATAATGTAGTAATTCATCAAGGAGCACTTTCAAACCTCAAGCGATTTAAAGATGATGTAGACGAAGTTAAAGCAGGTATGGAGTGCGGAATGGCTTTAGAGAAATATCAAGATATTCAGCCAGGTGATGTTATTGAAGCGTATGAGATAGAAGAAATAGCTCGTACACTATAATTATTATCGCGGGATTAAATACTATGAATCGGCAAAAAGACCGCCCTGTCAGCCAACGTCAGTTGAGAGTGGGTGAATCGATTCGTCATTCTTTATCCGACATTTTTATGAGAGTTGATTTACGTGATCCGTTAGTTAATGCCCGCTTTATAACTATTACAGAAGTTAGATGTACTCCAGATCTTCGTAATGCAAATGTTTATATATTTCCATTTAGAAATTCTACGGAAGAATCTTCAATTGAATCTCAAGAAATAATTGATGCTCTTCAGCGATCTTCAGCATTCTTACGAGGCCAGCTGAATTCAGCTGTTAAGTTGAAATATAGTCCTAAACTCAATTTTTTACTTGATACTTCTTTTGATTCAGCAAGAAATATTCAAAAAGTTTTAGATAGCGATTTAGTTGCAAGAGATTTAAGAGTGGATCAGAAAAATGAATCGTAATCATAAACTTTCTTCGGTTCATGGTTGGATAATCCTGGATAAGAAAAAGGGAAACTCATCAGCTTGGGCTGTTTCGCAGGTTCGTAAAATTTTGGGTGTTTCAAAGGCCGGACATGCTGGAACATTAGATCCTCTAGCTTCGGGTGTACTGCCTATTGCTATTGGGGAAGCAACAAAAACTGTGTCTTTTCTTCAAGAATCTTCAAAATCTTACAGTTTCAGTATTGTTTGGGGAGAAGAAAGAGATACCGGGGATGCCGAGGGAGTTATAACCTCAAGAAGTTTAATTAGGCCTTCGCATAAGCAAATTGTCGAAATTTGCAACTTCTTTATTGGGGACATTATTCAGATTCCTCCAATTTATTCAGCTATTAAAATCGAAGGAAGACGCTCCTACGATTTAGCTCGTAGTGGGAGATTTCCTGAACTTTCCCCACGTAGTATAAGGATAGATCGACTAGAGCTTATCGAGTCAATGTCGGATCAGGCTAACTTTATCGCTGACTGTGGAAAGGGAACATATATCAGGTCATTAGCCAAAGATATTGCAATAAAATTAGGCACAGTGGGATATGTTGGTGAAATCCGAAGAGAAAGAGTAGGAGAATTAACTAGTGATAAATCAATTTCTCTAGAAAAATTGAGTAAGTTAGTCCATAAAGGGTGCTTGGACGAAGCTCTTTACCCTGTTGAGACTGCGCTGGCCGACATCCCGGCGTTGCCTCTGACTGGTTCGCAGGCCAAATCTTTAAAAGATGGCCAGTTTGTGAGAGTGGATACTATGACAAAAGGTACTGTGGTTGCAGTTTGTGATGGCTTCCCTATAGCGATTGCTCATGTTGAGGATTGTAAGATTCGTCCAGTTCGTGTGTTTAATTTTAACTAAAGGAAAAATGCGATGTCGATTACTGCCGAACGGAAGTTGCAGCTAATTAAAGAATTTGAACGTGCTAATGGTGATACAGGATCACCAGAGGTACAGGTAGCAATTCTTACAGAGCGCATCAGCAATTTAACTGAACATTTTAAAACCCATGCAAAAGATCGTCATTCAAGACGGGGACTGTTGAAATTAATCAGCACGAGACGTCGCTTGCTTGATTATCTTAAGGAGAAAGATTCTAGTAGATATGAATCTTTAATAAAAACTCTTGGGTTACGTAAATAGAATCAATGTTTCAAAATTTATTACTAATGTAATCTAGTCATGTCTATGTTCAATACATATGAGGATATTGGGTTAAGGTAATTTAAGTTTGATAGGCGTTTGCATCGGGCAACGCCTAAGGAAGGAAAAGATATAATGTTTGATGAATATAAAACCGAGCTTGATTGGGCTGGTCGAAGTTTAATAATTGAGACAGGAAAAATAGCTCGTCAATCTGACGGCGCTGTAATGGTTACTTATGGCGGAACCACAGTACTATGTACTGCAGTTGGGGCAAAACAACCTCGTCCAGGAGTTGATTTTTTTCCTTTAACTGTAAACTATCAAGAAAAAACTTTTGCAGCTGGAAAGATTCCCGGAGGTTTTTTTAAGCGCGAAGGACGTCCGGCTGAAAAGGAAACGCTTACATCGAGGCTCATAGATCGACCAATTCGTCCTTTGTTTGCTAAAGGCTACCGGAATGATACTCAGATAGTATGTACTGTACTTGCGCATGATTTTGAGAATGATCCCGACATCCCTGCTTTGATTGGGACTTCTGCTGCCCTAACATTATCTGGCATTCCCTTCATGGGTCCTATAGGTGGGTCTAGAGTTGGTTTGATTGATGGAAATTTTGTTTTGAATCCTTCTCTTGATCAGACAGCAGTTTCTGATCTTGACCTAGTTGTTGCCGGAACTTCTGATCATGTACTTATGGTTGAATCACAAGCCAAACAGCTTTCCGAACAGCAAATGTTGGACGCAGTTATTTTCGGACATAATGGATTTAAGCCTGTTATTGATGCAATCATTGGCTTAGCTGAAAAATGTGCAAAGGCTCCGTGGGAACTTGAGGAAGCCCCTGATACTAAAAATATTGAAGACAAAGTCTCCGAGCTTGCTGAGAAAAATCTTAGAACGGCTTACTCAGAGAAAATAAAACAATCTAGGGTTGAGAAAGTTGACTCTGTTAGGGCTACTACAATCGATTCACTTATCGCTGACGATCCTGATTTAGCTCCAGAGGTAGTTGCAAACGCCTTTAAGAAATTAGAAAAAAATATTGTTCGTGGAAATATTTTGAATACCGGAGTTCGTATTGATGGCCGAGATACTAAAACAGTACGGCCAATTACCTGCGAGGTAGGAATACTTCCTCGAGCCCATGGATCAGCATTATTTACTAGAGGTGAAACACAGGCTTTAGTAGTAACAACTCTTGGAACGGGCAGAGATGAACAAATTATAGATGCTCTAGAGGGAGAGTATCGAGAGCCTTTTATGCTTCATTATAATTTTCCTCCCTATTCGGTTGGTGAGGCTTCAATGATGAGGAGTCCTGGCAGGAGAGAAATCGGACATGGGAAGCTTGCTTGGAGAGCGCTGAAACCGTTGATGCCTTCAGTTGATGATTTTCCATATACTGTCAGAGTTGTTTCAGAAGTTACTGAATCAAATGGCTCTTCATCCATGGCAACAGTTTGCGGAACCTCGCTTTCTCTGATGGATTCTGGAGTTCCCCTTTCTTATCCAGTTGCAGGAATTGCAATGGGGTTAATTCTTGAAGATGATGGTTATGCTGTGCTTTCAGACATTCTTGGTGACGAAGATCACTTAGGTGATATGGATTTTAAAGTTGCAGGCACGTCAGAAGGAGTAACTTCTCTACAGATGGATATTAAGGTCGCTGGAATTACTTCAGAGATTATGGAGGTAGCACTCGATCAGGCTCGTGATGGTAGAGTGCATATTCTTTCAGAAATGTCTAAGGCAATAGATTCTGCGCGTGATGATGTTTCATCCACTGCTCCACGGATCACTACACTTATGGTTCCAAAAGATAAAATTCGTGATGTTATTGGGACTGGAGGAAAGGTTATTCGTGAGATTACTGAGGTTACTGGCGCTAAAATCGATATTGATGATGATGGAACAGTTAAAGTAGCTTCTTCTGATCCTGAGGCAGCCAATAAGGCGCTAGATTGGATTAAAGGAATCGTTGCAGAACCAGAGGTAGATTTAATTTATCCTGGAAAAGTTGTTAAGGTTGTTGATTTTGGAGCTTTTGTGAATTTTATCGGGAATCGTGATGGTTTGGTACACATTTCAGAGATTGCTCCCCGTCGCATAGCTAAAGTCACAGATGTAGTTAACGAAGGTGACGAAGTTTTTGTAAAGGTTCTAGCTATTGATGATCGAGGTAAAGTACGATTATCTATGAAGGTAGTCGATCAAGAGACAGGAGATGAGATCGAATTATCAGAGGATTTATCGAAATCCACTGAATAACTTTATCAGGCGTATGGTAAAATATTTTATTCCAAATCTTTTATTTAATTTTTGGGTTTATAAGATCTTTCGTTGTTCGATGAGGTGGCCCAGTGAAATCACTTAATTCTGTTCTGCTATCAGGTGCAGAGGTTTTGCCGCTTATTGAGGGTGGCAAAGGGGTATCAATTACAACTGGCTCATCATCTGGAGCATGGGCTGCTGGAGGTGGGGTTGGAACTTTTTCAGGGGTAAATGCAGATTATTATGACTCCAATGGGGATATTATTCCTCAAATTTATAAAGGGAAGACTCGGAGTGAAAGACACGATGAGTTGGTTGCTTTTGGAGTAAAAGGAGGGATTGCTCAAGCTAAGATAGCTCACGAAGTGAGATCTTCTCAAGGGCGTCTGCACATGAACATTCTTTGGGAAATGGGCGGAGCAGAGAGGGTTCTTACTGGTATACTCGAAGGAGCTAAGGGGCTCATACATGGTGTTACTTGTGGTGCCGGGATGCCGTATCGATTAGCAGAAATAACAAGTAAATATGGTGTATATTACTATCCTATTATTTCGTCTAGTCGAGCTTTTAGAGCGCTTTGGAAAAGGGCTTATAGTCGGTTTTCTGAATTTTTAGGCGCGGTAGTTTATGAAGATCCTTGGCGTGCAGGTGGGCATAATGGATTATCGAATTCAGAGGATCCGGAGTTTCCTCAGGATCCATTGCCAAGAATCCGTGAACTAAGAAATCAGATGAATGAATTTGGACTCCAAAACACCCCGATTGTTATGGCTGGAGGCGTTTGGTATTTAAGGGAATGGGAGGATTGGATAGATAATCCTGAACTTGGTCCAATAGTTTTCCAATTTGGAACACGACCTTTATTAACAAAAGAAAGCCCCGTTTCAGATTCATGGAAAAAGAGATTGCTCTCTTTAAAAAAGGGAGATGTTTATCTAAATAGATTTAGCCCAACAGGATTTTGGTCTTCAGCTATTGAGAATAAATTCATTCGAGAGTTAAAAAATCTTAATGACCGTCAAGTCACCTATACAACTGAGAAAACTTCTGAGAACTATCTTGAATATCCTACAGGGCCAAGGGGGCGAATAGTTTTTCTAAGACCTGAAGATTTGCAAAGAGTTGAATCTTGGGTCAATTCTGGATTTACTGAAACGCTCCGTACTCCTGATTCTACTTTGATTTTTTCAACACCCCCGCAGGCACATAAAATTAGGGTCGACCAAGTGGAGTGTATGGGATGCCTTAGTCAGTGTCGGTTTTCTAATTGGTCACAGGGAGAATCAGGAACTACTGGGAAAAAAGCAGATCCAAGGAGTTATTGTATACAGAAGACTTTGCAAAATGTTTCTCATGACGGAGACCTAGACAATAATCTTATGTTTGCTGGTCATGGTGCGTATCGTTTTGCATCTGATCCGTTTTATTCTAATAATTTTATTCCTTCAGCTAAGGAATTAATTGCTCGTATTTTAACAGGTGACTGACACACTCTATTAGTAAAAGTAAATTTGAATTATAAAGTAATTATGACTCAACAAAACCTTAAAATCATTAAGCTCCTTCGTGATCATGGTTTAAGACCTACAAATCAACGTGTTCTTTTGGCTGAAGTTCTATTTTCTTCTGAAGGTAAAATTCTCAATCGTCATGTAACTGCTGAGAGCCTGCATGGGGAAGTGAAAGAAATAGGTTTAAAAATTTCTTTGGCAACAATTTACAATACACTTAATCAATTTACTCAATCCGGTTTGCTCCGAGAGGTAACGGTGAATTCAGGTGCTTCGTATTTTGATACAAATACTTCTCATCACTATCATATTTTTTTCGAAGATACTGGTAAGCTTATTGATATAAAAGCTTCAAATATCAAAGTGGATGGTATTCCAAGCCCACCATCTGGAACAAATATTTCCAGTATAGATTTAATCATTCGGGTTAAATCGTCTTCTTAGTTTAGATTAATTCTAAAGTAGTTGATTATTACTTACTGAAGGCTTATATCTTCATAAGTGGAATAAATATTAATAGACTTTAATCAGGAGGGAAAAATTATGAGTCTTAAAGGAAGTAAAACAGAAGAGAATTTAAAAGCTGCTTTTGCCGGTGAATCACAAGCTAATCGGCGTTATCTGTATTTTGCTCAAAAAGCAGATGTTGAAGGGTATAATGATGTTTCAACAGTTTTCCGCTCTACAGCAGAAGGTGAAACAGGGCATGCGCATGGACATTTAGAATTTTTAGAAGTTGTAGGTGACCCAGCTACTGGAAAACCAATTGGTCGAACTGCAGAAAATCTTGAAGCAGCAATTGCAGGCGAGACTCATGAGTACACTGATATGTATCCAGGTATGGCACGGACTGCTAGAGACGAAGGCTTTGATGAAATAGCTGATTGGTTTGAAACTTTAGCTAAGGCAGAAAAATCTCATGCTGGACGTTTCCAAAAGGCCTTAGATAATCTGGATTGAGTAATATAATTATATTTTCCATGAAAAATATTGCTTTTATGTTGAGGTTTTAGGGCTTTCATGGACGATGGGGCACCAACTAGGCACAACATACTATGGCAGGATCCAGAGTTTACTGATTCTGATTTAATTGATCAGGAGCTCCGGAGAGTATTTGATATTTGTCACGGATGTAGGAGATGCTTTAATCTTTGTGATTCTTTCCCTACTCTTTTTGACCTTATTGACGATTCTAAAACTGGTGAGATTGATTCAGTTGAAAGTAAAAATTTTAGTAAAGTTGTAGACGCATGTACGTTATGTGATATGTGTTTTATGACCAAGTGCCCATATGTCCCGCCTCATGAATTTGATTTAGATTTTCCACATTTAATGCTTAGAGCCCGAGCATCAGATGCTTCTGCAGGAAAAATAAGTTTTATTAAAAGAGAGCTCCGTAAAATTGATCGAAACAGTAAGTTAATTTCGACCATTTCAAGTTTTTATAATTGGGCAACCAAAGAATCAAATAAAATTATTAGATACGTTATCGAGGCAATTCTTCAAATTGATAAGCGAGCTAGATTACCTGTATATTCAAGAAAGAGCTTGTTAAAGTTAGCAAAAAATAATTTATCTGAAGTTAATTCCTCTGCTCCAGCTAATTCCCGAAAAGTAGTCCTTTTTTCATCTTGTGCGACAAACTACAACAATACAAGTATTGGTCTATCTGCTCGCGAAGTTCTATCAAGAAATGGTATTAATTCGGAAGTAATATATCTTGGTTGCTGTGGAATGCCTCAATGGGAATTAGGGGAAATTTCGAAAGTTGCTAAACGTGCAGAGGAAATTTCTAAAAAACTTTGTAATTGGATAGATGAAGGCCATGATATTGTTACTCTAACTTCTAGTTGCGCATTAATGCTTAAATTTGAATGGCCCTTACTACTTCCAGATAATCAAAACGTAAGAAAAGTATCTTCTAAAACAAGTGATATTTCTGAATATATTGTTTCAATTGCTCGCAATGAGGGTCTTGCAGAAGGGATTAAGCCCGTTAAAGGTTCAATTGCCCTGCACTTGGCATGTCATGCTAGGGCTCAAAAGATCGGCCCCAAAGCATTGGAAATGCTCAATTTAATTCCAGAATCAAAGGTTCAGGTTCTTGAAAGATGCTCAGGG
>CAZHAN010000048.1:0-8864 GCA_964530575.1 uncultured Rhizobiaceae bacterium
TATGCCTGTAGCATGTGTGAGTATATTTGATGCTGAGGCATATGCGTCTTGGATCAGTGAAAAAACTGGACAAATATATCGTTTACCAAGTGAGACTGAATGGCAATTTACAGCTCGCTCTGGAAACCCTAATTCTTCTAAATGGTATACAACTGGCTTTATGAAAACAGGCGATGCAAACTGCGCTGACTGCTTTGGACAAGACGTTATGGGACGCGAAGACTTACTTCAGCCTCTTTCAGTTGGTGGAAAGGCAAATAGTTTTGGAGTAGTTGCCATGCTTGGCAATGTAGCGGAGTGGACAGCTGATTGCCCTGGTGAATCATTTGAAAATGCCCCCACTAACAATCTAGCTAGAACAGACGGCGATTGTGACGTCCGTATGGCTAGAGGAGGAACTTTTCATCATAAATGGAATGAGCTTTCATCTCAAAGAAATCCTTATAAAACTGGAATTCGCAGAAACGATGTAGGCATTAGACTAGTAAGGGAGCTGTAGAAAAAATTAAAACACTGTTTTAATTTATAATTAATTGACACTGTTTTAATTTATAATTAATTGCTTATTATTAATCGTTTATAATTATTGGGTCGGACAATGGGTAGACTGGGAACACTAAGAACACTAATTTTGTTAATTGCCGTAATAGCAGTTGGAGCCTTTGCATGGGCAAATCGCTACCCAGAGCTTGAATTGATTGCCCAGCCTGATCCAGACTCTTTTGATGAGGACATTGTTGAACTCGGCGAATCGCTTACTGGCATAGGAGATTGCGAAGTATGCCATACTGGGCCTTCTGGAATACCATTTGCTGGAGGGCTCGCCCTTCCAACTCCCTTCGGAACTGTTTATACAACAAACATCACACCAGACCCTGTTACAGGCATTGGCTCTTGGTCTGAAGAAGCATTCAGACGTGCAATGCAAGAAGGTGTAGATAGGGAGGGACACTATCTTTATCCTGCCTTCCCCTATGACCGTTTTACTAAAACTACAGATCAAGACATTGATGCAATCTATGCATACATCATGAGTGAGGTTGAAGCAGCTGAATTGATCACGCCTAAAAATACTCTTCCATTTCCTTTCAATATCCGCATTTCTCTTGCAGGCTGGAATCTTCTTTTTCTGAAAAATGAAAGATGGGAACCCAATCCAGACCAGGATGAGGAATGGAATAGAGGGGCTTACTTGGTTGAGGGACTTGCACATTGTGGATCGTGTCATTCACCTCGAAATCTTTTAGGAGCTGAAGTCCCTAATTATGGAGGTGGCTTTGCAGAGGGCTGGCTCGCTCCTGCTTTGAACGAAGATTCTACTGCTCCAATCCGCTGGTCTGTTGATTCCCTAGTCAATTATCTTTTTGATGGGTGGGATGATTTCCATGGAGTTACTGCTGGCCCAATGACTCCTATCGTTAACCACCTATACGATCAATCTGATGATGATGTATTTGCTATGGCTGCCTATATTGCCTTTCTTGCAAATGGGGGGGAAATTATTTCAGAAGATAAAATGGAAGAACAAGCCTTGGCCCAATTTGCTGTAGCTAAAGAAATGGAATGGGAAAAGGGCAATCCAATTGTACCTTCTGATGAACAGGAAGCTCGTGGAGCGATTGTTTACAAAGATCTATGTGCCAACTGTCACAAAAAAGATGCGGACATAACACCATTGGCTTTGACAAGCACAGTGCATCTACGTGATCCTGCAAACATAATTAGGGTAATCAGAGATGGGGTGAGACCGCCAAGGGGGGCCTTTAATAAATCTATGCCTGCTTTAGGCATATCCTTAACTGATCAAAATATAATTGATTTACTTACCTTCATGCGTGCTTATTACACCGATAAGCCTGCATGGGAAAACCTAGCGGATTCAGTAGAAGAGGCAAAAACTGAACATTAAAGCCTAATAAGTTTTCCTTATCATTAGACAATTATCAAATGCTTTGCTTAAACTTAACACTAAATGTAGTGGCTTTGATTTTTTCTATTCTAAATAAGCTAAAAAAAAACATACTTAATTATAATTAATTATAATTAAGTTGTTGAAATCCGTCTAAAGACTGATATCATCTACGTTAATAGCTTAAGCTGTAATGGCAAGGTAGCTACTTGTCATGGCTACTATTTAGATTTTCTTATAGTAGTTTTTACCCATTAAAGGGAGGGAACCCAGAAATGGCTTTGACTTTAAGTGTAAATGGAACGTCCCATTCAGTGGACGTAGAGCCGGATACACCATTGCTGTGGACACTTCGTGACAGCATCGGTTTAACCGGTACTAAATATGGCTGTGGTATTGCCAAGTGTGGCGCTTGCACAGTTCATATCGACGGCCAGGCTGCAAAATCCTGTAATACAAAGACTTCTGCTGCGGTTGGTAAATCAGTTACCACAATTGAAGGACTTTCTTCAGACAGTAGTCACCCAGTACAGGTAGCTTGGACAGAAGAAGATGTTCCACAGTGTGGATATTGCCAATCCGGCATGATTATGGCTGCCGCATCTTTACTTAACAGGCGCTCTAATCCATCGGACAATGATATTGATTCTGAAATGTCAGACAATATCTGTCGATGTGGTACCTATCAGCGCATTCGCCGTGCGATTCATCGCGCAGCAGAAATCGCATAGGGAGGGATTGATAATGACAAACATGGAAATAACTCGTCGTAAGTTTATTGTAACTACGGCTGCCGCTGGTGGTGGTATGATGCTTGGCTTCTATTTGCCAACTGCTAATGCCGCTAGAATCAATTCTAATCCTTGGGAAAGTCCTACTGATAAGGACGGTCAAGAAATTAACGCTTGGCTTGCAATTAATCCTGACGGAACAATCACAGTTCGTGTTGCTCAGTCAGAAATGGGTGAAGGCGTCTTTACTTCACTTCCTATGATTGTTTCCGAGGAGCTTCATTCTGACTGGAATATGATTCGTGCCGAATTTGCTGATGCAAACCGTCATGTCAGAAATGATAATGTGTATCAACGTATGTCTACTGGTGGCTCAGGAGCTGTCCGTAGATCTCGTGTCTATCTACAACAGGCAGGTGCTTCAGCGCGTGAGCGTCTGAAAGAAGCAGCAGCTCAAGCTTGGGGCGTAGATCGTTCTCAGGTTACTGCAAAAGATAGCGTACTTTCTTCAGGAAATAACTCTGGAACTTATGCTGAATTTGCTACAGCAGCAGCGAATCTACCTACTTGGACTGAAGAAAACCAACCAGCGATCAAGACCCCAGATCAATTTACTCTTTTGGGAACATCTCTTGCTCGTCTAGATACACCTCTGAAGGTAAACGGAACTGCTACATTCGGTATTGATGTAAAAGTTCCTGGAATGGTTTATGCAGCTGTTGAGGTTTCTCCGGTTCCCGGTGGATACCTTTCATCTTACGATGACAGTGCTGCTAGAAGCGCTCCGGGCGTCATTGACGTTATCCGTCTTGGTGAAAATGGAATTGGAACCGTTGTCCATAATTTAGATGACATTCCAAACCGTATTAATGGTCTTCAATCCGGTCTTGCCGTGATTGCTGACACATACTACCACGCACTTTCAGCCCTTAGTCTGATCACTAAGGTGTATGATAATCGTGGACTCGACAACGTAACAAACGATTCTATTAAAGCTGAAGCATTCGCTGCTCTTCGCAATCCAAACGACCCATCCTATAATGAGTCTGAAATGATTGGTGACCCAGCAGGAACTATGGGCGCTTCAACTACAATCGTAGAGTCTGAATACTACGCACCATATCTTGACCATGCTTGCATGGAGCCAATGAACTGCACAGTCAGTGTTACTGCTGACCGTGGTGATGTTTGGGGTGGCCATCAGAATCCTCCTTCAGCTTTAGGCGTAGCTGCTGAAGAGTTCGGCATGGAACAAGAAAATGTCTTCCAGCACACAACATTCCTAGGCGGTGGTTTTGGCCGTAGAATAAGGAATGATGACGTGCGTCAGGCAGCAGCGATCGGTAAAGCAATTATGAGACCGGTCAAGGTTGTTTGGTCACGTGAAGAGACTACTGTTCAAGCTAAAACCCGTCCTTATTCTACATATTACTTTAAGGGTGGTCTTGACGCGAATGGTAAGCCTCATGCGCTACAGACACGTGTGGTTTCTCAC
Organism: uncultured Rhizobiaceae bacterium; assembly: GCA_964530575.1. Taxonomy (GTDB): domain Bacteria; phylum Pseudomonadota; class Alphaproteobacteria; order UBA2966; family CAIVPW01; genus JAQBXG01. Next base: position 4,136 of record CAZHAN010000048.1, read on the forward strand.
TCAATCTTTAATCACCAGATCCCTCAGTTTATGACTAATGGGCTCGATAGAGTGGCTTTAGAAAACATTGACGCTCGTTCACCTTATGTATGGCCAAACAAGTCGGTTCATTACGCTATGCGTAATAACCATCTTCCAGTCCATTGGTGGCGTGGTGTTGGTGCTCCAAAAAACCAGTTTGCTGTAGAAGGTCATGTAGATGAACTTGCACATGCAGCTGGAGCCGACCCTATCCAGTTCCGTCTAGACAACATTCCAGCGGATTCCCACTTTAGGCATCCACTTGAAGTTGTTCGAGATAAGTCAAACTGGACTCAAGACCTTGGAAGAGGCGAAGGCATGGGTGTTGCTATGGGCGAAGCCTTTGGTACCATCGTTGCTATGGTCTCCTTCGTGACTGTTAGTCGCAGGGGTCAGTTGAGAGTTGAAGAAGTCGACTTTGCTGTGGATTGTGGTCACGTCGTTAACCCGCTCACTGTAGATATGCAAATGGAAAGCTCACTTGTTTATGGTCTTACTGCTGCACTATATGGTGACATGACAATCCAAGGCGGTCGTATTGTTGAGGAAAACTTCGATAAGATGCTCATGTTAAAAATGAATGAGATGCCTATCGTTCGTACCCACCTTGCCCTTCGTGGCGGGGATGCTTGGGGCGGAATCGGAGAGCCTGGTACAGGCCCTGTCGCTGGCTCTATTGCCAACGCAGTCTTTTCTGCAACTGGTAAGCGTATTTATAACTTACCAATTCGAGATTACGACCTTAGCTAAGTAGCTAAGTCCCTTCTTGGGAAATGATTTAGAGCCGGAACAGTTTACTGTTTCGGCTCTTTTCATTTGTAATCACCAAATTTTAAGTGTATTTATTTTGTAAGCTAAGCAAGTCATTAACTTAAGAGCACTCTTATTGCACTTCTCACGTAACTTAATCCAAGCACCAGAATGAATGTAATGAAATTCAATAGAACATCTATAATAATTATATTGATTTTAGTCTTTTCTATATTTGTAATATTCTTATTACTGGACAACAAAAGATCTGGCCCAGGGGCTTACCAAGCAGAATTAGCAATGTGCCAAGAAAGAACATACTTTGACACAATGCAAACACAAGATTTTATGCTTGAAGATCAAACTGAATGGCATCAAGTTATGGGAGATGAAGTACGAGTTGGAGGAATTTTTTCAAGACTTAACGATGCGGGAACAAGGATAGGTTATGAATATTCTTGTTTAATCAAAGGTAGTCAAATCATCTCTGCTGAAATCAAATAAGCTCACAAAATTTATTTAAAAATTAATTTTATTAATCTTACCAAATATAATTTTTTACTATAGACTTTTTTATTAAAAGGTTGTTTAGTTTTACATACAAAGTTTTGTATATATACTTAATCACCAAATTTTAAGTGTATTTAATTTGTAAGCGAGGCAAGATGTTACTAAGAACACTCTTTATCGCGATTCTCAGCTTCTTCTCACTGCTTTCAACAAGCATTGTTATTGGTGACGAAACCAATCCTGCTAATCTTGCTAATGCATGTACTGGTTGTCACGGTGGAGATGGGCCCACGCCCTCAATCAATGACCTTACGAGCTCAGAAATCTCATCACTCATGCGTTCGTTTAAAAACGATGAAATTATCGTCACAATTATGAACAGAATCGCTAAGGGTTACACTGATGAAGAGATAGATGCAATCGCGAATTATTTCGGAGCTAAGTAATGGCCTTTAATTCTTCTAAATTAACACACCCCCTTATGCAAACTACTAGAAGTAGACGTGATATTCTTAAACTAGCAGGACTTGCAACTGTCACCGGTTTAACAACAAAGCCTACATTTGCCCAAACCTCTGGACATGCAGTTGTAGTTGGTGGTGGTTTTGGGGGAGCTACTGCGGCAAAATATTTGCAAAAAAATGGTGTCAAGGTAACCCTAATTGAGAAAAATCCTAGTTTTGTCACCTGCCCTTTTTCAAATACAGTTCTAGGTGGCTTTAATGAAATTGGTTACATAACTCATAGTTATGATGGTCTACGTTCTCACGGTATTAATGTGATTAAAGACACTGTTTCCAGAATCAACCCTTCGACTAAATCAGTATCGTTAGAAAATGGATCGGATGTAAATTACGATAGGTTAGTTTTATCTCCAGGCATTGATTTCAAATGGAATGTTATTGAGGGATATGATCAATCCTCAATAACAAGTATGCCACATGCATGGAAGGCAGGAGAACAGACAGAGATTCTTAGAAAACAACTTATTTCAATGGACGATGGTGGTGTTGTAGCAATTTGTCCTCCCGCAAACCCTTTTCGATGTCCTCCTGGCCCTTACGAGAGAGCCAGCCTTATCGCACACTATTTAAAACACAATAAACCTAAGTCTAAAATTCTGATCTTAGATGCCAAAGATTCTTTTTCAAAAAGAGGACTCTTCCAGGCTGGATGGGCTGAACTTTATGGAGACCTTATAGAATGGGTTCCTTTTTCAGAAGGTGGAAATGTTGATAGAGTTGACCCATCAGGTATGAAAATTTTCACTGACTTTGATGAGTATAAGGTTGATGTTGCAAACATAATCCCCCCTCAACGCTCCAATAGACTCGTTGATACTGCTGAGTTAACTGATGGAGGAGATTGGTGCCCTGTAAATCAACTTACTTTTGAGTCACTTGTCCACCCAGGAATACATATCCTTGGTGATGCATCAATTGCAGGTGCTATGCCTAAGTCAGGCTATAGTGCTAACTCACAAGGAAAGGTATGTGCATCTGCTATAACCGCCCTATTTAATGACCAAGAACCTCCAAGCCCCTCATTTATTAACACCTGCTATAGCCTTGTCAGCCCGGAATATGGAATTTCTGTCGCAGCTATATACCGTCTAAATGACGAAGGAAGCATTGGTAAAGTTGATGGAGCTGGAGGACTAAGCCCCTCTGACGCAGATGCTGCATTCAGAAAACTTGAGGCGGATTTTGCTACGGGCTGGTATGCAAGTATTACCACTGATATGTTTAGCTAGGATTTCTTTTTTTGCAAAACTAGCCCTACCTTTCTTTAGGTTTTAAATGCGACTGTATTTCTTTTGTTTGATACAATTATTGATTGTATTCCCCATCAGTAACGTCTTTGCGGGTGATCGTGAGTTAGTCACCTTCGAAATTGTTGGCTTTGAAATTCCAAAACCGCTTACGAATCAACCTGGAGATCCCTTAAATGGTAAACGGATAGTTACAGATAACACTAATGCTACATGCCTTATTTGCCATTCAATGCCTATCCCAGAACAACCCAATCATGGCAACTTAGCCCCAGACCTTAATGGGGTAGGATCAAAATTCACTGCAGGAGAGCTAAGGCTAAGGCTAGTAAACCCAAAAGCTTTCAATCCAGAGACTATAATGCCAGCGTATTATCGAATATCTGGACTAACGATGGTTCAGGGAAAATATCTAGGAGAAACTATATACAGTGCTCAAGATATAGAGGATGCAATCGCATACTTACTATCCCTAAATTAGGGATAGTAATATACTAGTATTTACCATTAATATGAGTGATATTTTGAGATCTCATTTTGAAGCTAATACGTATAAAACATTGAATATTATTTGAATGTATTTGCAATGAAAATATTAACAACTGTTTCTTCAGATATAGATCTATCATTTTCTTCAAGCGCACTATCTCGGCGAACAGCCCTTATTAGTTTAGGTGCTACAGCTGGATTAGTTGCACTTACAATTTCACCAATCTCAGTACGTGCTGAAATTGCTGAAATCAATGAACGGCTGGGTGAAGTAATCAAAAATAAATTTGGATCAAGAGAAATCCAAGAAGGATTGGTTAGCCTAAAACTTCCAAACACTGCTGATACAGGACTATCTGTTCCAGCGACAATTTCAGTTGATGATTCCCCTATGAACGAATCAGACTATGTAAAAAGCATGCACATTATTACAGAGCTAAACCCTCAACTAGAAGTTGCTGACTACTATCTTACACCTAAATCAGGAAAGGCGATGGTTTCAACAAGGATTCGATTAAAGCAATCCCAAAATGTTTTCGCATTTGCACTCCTTTCGGATAACTCTTTATGGGCAACCTCAGTAGAAATTTCAGTTACCATGGGAGCTTGTGCTGCTGAGATTTTCCTACCAGATGAAAAAGAACAATTACGAGAAAGATTAAGACAACGAGCAGGGGAGGATCTAAAAGGTGGCTGCAGATGCTGACTCAGTAACTAGGATATCAGTCCCTAGTAATGCGTTGAAAGGTGAAATCATTGAGATCAAAGCTCTTGCTTCACATCCAATGGATAATGGTTTCATGTACCGAGATAACGGACTGCTAATTCCAAGATGGATCATTAATCGTTTCGAAGTAACTTATAATGATGAACTTGTTTTCTCTTCTGACTGGCATGTAGCATTATCCAGCAATCCCTATATTTCGTTTTTTATAACTGCAACCACAAGTGGTGAAATTACTTTTAAATGGTTTGATGATAATGGTGCCGTTTACACTAACTCTTCTGAAATTACAGTCTCTTAAGTTATAAATAAAGATACTCCATGAAAAGAATTTTCTTGGTCTTATTTTTCTTTACAACATTATGGCCCTTAACTAGCTACGCTCAAGGATGGTCTATTGATCGTTATCAGATAGAAGGACGAATGTCTGGATATTTATTTTTAGGTGATCAAACAAAAGCACT
>CAZHAN010000049.1:0-8850 GCA_964530575.1 uncultured Rhizobiaceae bacterium
ATCCAGGAATCAAACACTTAATAAAAACTCCCCTTAAAACTACAAATCATTACTAAAAAACTAATTTGCCTATTTTATGGGTAATTATGGGATACCATGCTCCTTGATGGGCGTCAATTGTTTTTATATGGTTTTTCTTAATTTTTATAAGAATTCGTAAAGTAATCATGCTTGAATGAAAAAAACTTTAAGAATAGTCAAATATAATGTTATGTTCTTGTTATGTTCTTGTTGTCTATTTCTAGACTAATATTGACGACTTATGATTCTATGACTAATTGAATACGAGTCAGGTGGTCGGATGGTCGCCCCAATTATTATAAATTGGGGAGGAAAGTCCGGGCTCCATTGAGAAATGATGCCGGGTAACTCCCGGCGAGGGTGACCTCAGGGAAAGTGCCACAGAAAGTAAACCGCCAATACTTTAATTGGTAAGGGTGAAAGGGCGTGGTAAGAGCACACCGCATTAGCGGTAACGTTAATGGCAGGGTAAACCCCATCAGGAGCAAGACCAAATAGGAATGGTAGTCAATATTGACAGCCCCTTCTCAGGGCTTACCATTCGGGTAGGTTGCACGAGACGTTCGGTAACGGACGTCCTAGATGAATGACCATCACCTTAGGGTACAGAACCCGGCTTATAGGCTACCTGACACTTTTTTCTAATTTAAATCAAGATTATGAAAAATGAATATTAAGTAATTAACGTAAGCCTCGTTCGTTCTGAATTTTATCCCAGGCATCATTTATTGTAGCAAGCTTAGAATTAGCTATATCAATAAACTCCTGAGGTAGCCCTTCAGCAATTAGTCGATCTGGATGATGTTCTCTAACAAGATGTCTATATAACAATTTGATTGCCTCATCACTATCACTCCTTTTGGCACCCAAAATTGTATAAGGATCTGATTGGTCTGGTCCTAAATGAGACTCTCGAATTCTCTCAAACTCTGACTTAGAAAAGCCGAAAATTTCTGCCACAGCTTTGAGAAATTTATCCTCAAGAGGATCATAAACTTTATCTGCCTTGGCAATATGAAAAAGCCCGTCAAGCAAATCTTCTAAAACTGCTGAATTGTGACTAAATAACTGAGCCACTTGACGAGCGTAAGGTTCAAAACCTCTGGAATCTTTTCTAGCTAGGTTAAAAACTCTACCAACATTCTTTACCTCACCTATAGGTATCTTAAAAACTTCTCTGAAAGCACGTATTTCATCGTCAGTAACTCTGCCATCTGCCTTAGCCATCTTCGCGCCTAAAGCAATAACAGCAATTGTAAAGGCTATTTGCTTAATATCTCCGGCTTTTGCTTCATAGTTTACATTGACAGTCTTAGACCTATCAAACGCATGCCCTGCAATACCTCCAACTAGTGCCCCGATTGGCCCTCCGATGGCAAATCCACTAGCGCTTCCAATAATTTTTCCCCAAATGCTCATCAATCTAGTTTCAAATTTTTAGAAGTTCCATGTGATTAAATTAGAAAGAATATTCAAATAAGTAATGTAAAGTTTTTAATTATCAGTTCTCCAGCGTCTATAAACACCCAAGGCAGATTCAAGTCGACGAATATATTCAAAAACTCTATTAGAGTTTGCTCCAAAATCACCAGAAACATAAACTCGCCTACTATAAATAGCTATTGAAGATCGAGGCCTATCTTCATCTTCAAGATATTCAAAGAATTGAACAGTAACAATATCAGGCAACTGTAAAAATGGTGACCTTATTAAATATGAATACTGTCGAATAGAATCATCCGAAAGTATTAGTTCCATTTCTTCTTTATTTTGACTAACAATCTGTTTCCACTCCTCCAAAAGACGAGAGAGAGAAGCGTCGAAAATTGCTGATCGATCATTTAATTCGTCGCATAACTTATAGCCAGGACATATTAAATACCTTGCAGGTCTATTATCTAAACGAATATCACCCCAAACTACTGGAACTATTTCTCCAGTGGGGAAAAATGATCTCAACATAGGTTTGCCGACCGGACTGACAATAATTAGGCCAAAAATAATCAATAAAAAACCTAAAGTTGCAGAAATTAATAGACCAAATTTCATAATATAGCTTTACCTCTTAATGAAAATTATTCTTTATTATATTTTATATATTGCTAGATAAAAGATTAATTTTTGATGCTAATATAAAATCATTTTCATGTAATCCATTAATTTTATGAGTAAAGATAAATATCTCTACATACCCCCACCCAAATTGGATATCAGGATGATGCCCTTCATTCTCAGCTAAATTTCCAATAAGATTTACAAAATTCAATGAACTTGAAAAATCTTTAAATTCAAAGCGACGTTGTAATCGTTTATTATCATCAATAACTCTCCATCCGGGAGTTTCTGTTCTGTAAGTTTCAATTTGATCACTGTTCAAAGGAGGAATTCCTCCCTTGCACGGAACACAAGATTTCTGCTCAATTGCCATCTATTACCCTATTTTTCAATAAATGTGATTTATTAATTACCAGTATTTACATGTAAACTAGATTATGTCGACTTTATTGGATATTTTTAGCATGAAATTTATTCATATATAAAAAGATAATAGTGTATAATAAACTATCCCAATATTAATTAATTAATGTTATTAATATATTAATTATTTATAAACTACTAACCCTAAAAACGGTTATTTCGCAATGAGTAGAACAATAAAAAAAAGAAATTATATAAGAGTTGGAAAATTATTAGTAGTTTATTCTATTTTAGCTTGTGGCTTTCAATTTACGAATCATGCGTACTCCCAAAATATAGAAAAATGGATTGAATTATCTCCCATGCCGACCCCAAGGTCTGAACTTTCAGCAACGGCATCAGAAGGTTTTATTTATGTAGGAGGAGGATTAAATGAAGTTGGAGGATTAGATGCTTTCGAAATTTATGATATCGAAAATGATTTATGGTCTTCAGCTAAAAAACTTCCTCAAAGAAGACACCATACCGCAATGGCTTCAATTGGGAATTTTGTTTATATAACTGGTGGTTATCTTACAGGATTTGATCAAGGGCTCGAAGATCTAAGAAGGTATGATATTGAAACAAACAAATGGAAGCGACTAGCCAACGCCCCCTCTGTTCGCGTTGCTCATTCAATGGTGAGCTCCCTAGGAAGACTTTACGTAGTAGGTGGGCTATCCTCTGACCCCCACTCAGTATGGTCATACAACCCCACATCAGACTCATGGAATAAAAATCTTCAACGAATGCCTACAGCAAGAGAGCATGCCACAGCTGTTACATTAGGAAGAAAAATATATGTAATTGGGGGAAGATGGTCTCAGGTCAATCTTTCTATTGTTGAAATTTACGATCCAATAACGAATACCTGGTCTCGTGGATCGCCAATGCCCACACCATCAAGTGGACTAACTGCTGCAGTTGTAAATGGAAAAATTCATGTAACTGGGGGGGAAGATCTCGATTCCTCCTTAACATTTTCTTCCCATTATGCATATGACCCTGAAACCAATTCTTGGGAAACTTTACCACCCCTACCTGTTGGAAGACATGGACTTGCATCAGCAGGAGTTAATGGTGTTTTTTATGTCATAGGAGGTTCAACTCTAGCGGGACGAGGAACCTATTCAAGTTTAACAAATTATATTCATCAATATAAAGTAAATTAATTTTATAGAAAATTATTAGTAGTTTATTCTAATATGTTTAGAATAAACTTATTATTTTAAATATTTTAGATTATCAAACAGAAAAGTATTTTGCTTGTGGATGATGTAAGACAATTGCTGACGTTGAGAGTTCTGGATGTAATTGATCTTCCTCCCCTAATTTAATGCCTATCCTATGAGCACCAAGAAGATCTAGTAGCTTTTCTTGATCTCGAAGATTTGGGCATGCTGGATAGCCAAAAGAATACCGTGAGCCACGATAGCCTTGCCTTAGAATATTTTTTATGTCACTTGCATCTTCAGAAATAAAGCCTAACTCTCTACGAATCCTTGCATGTATGTACTCAGCTAAAGCTTCAGTAATCTCCACTCCAAGTCCATGAATATATAAATAATCTTCATATCTATTATCAGAAAACCACTTTCTAGGAATGTCTGATGCATTCTGACCAATAGTGACAAGTTGAAGTGCAACTAAATCTCTTTTCTTAGATTTTACATCCTTAACAAAATCTGAAATGCACACCCCGCCTTTAACACCCTGTCGAGGAAGACTAAATCGAGCTGCCTCGAATGAACTATCTCTCTCAAAAAGAATTAGATCATTGCCTTCAGCTTGAGCTTCCCAATATCCATAAATTGCTTGAGGTGAAAAAATTTCATCTCGAAGGGCCTCTTCAGAAATTCTATTAAGTATTGGCCTAAGATTCTTAACTGCCCATTCATCAAACTCTTTTTTACTTCTTCCCTGTTTTCTATAACCCCAATGAAATTGATAAAGCATAGTCTCGTTCAAATAGTGCATTAAAGATTTTGGACTAATATTCTCTACATGCTTAGACCCAAAAAAAGGTGCTGATGGAACCATTACATCACTATTTAATTCTTCACGCTTAATTCTTATCTCTTCAATATCTACCGGCCTTTGTTCTGACCTAACCTCTCCCAATAATTTAACCTTCTTCTTAAGTTTATTATCACCACCTTTGCGAAGGAAATTTATCTTCTTAATATTGTCTGAGAATGTTCCTTCAACCACATCTGTCATTAATTTGAGTCCTGCAAACGCATCCTTTGCATATGCAACATCTCCAGAACCATATGACTCACTACAGTCTTGCTCAACATAACCTCGCGTTAAAGCTGCGCCACCCAGAAGTACAGGTTTATTAATTCCTTGACGTGTCATCTCCTCAAGATTTTCACGCATTATAACTGTTGACTTTACAAGTAAGCCTGACATCCCAATTGCATCAGCACTATGCTCTGAAGTAGAATCAATTATTGACTGAATTGGCTGTTTTATTCCTAAATTTACTACCTTATATCCATTATTTGTTAGTATTATATCTACTAGATTTTTCCCAATATCGTGAACATCACCTCTAACTGTCGCAAGAACTATAGTTCCTTTTGCAGGGCCAGATTTCTTCTCCATATAGGGCTCGAGATAAGAAACTGAAGCTTTCATAGTCTCGGCAGACTGAAGCACAAATGGTAATTGTAACTTACCTTCCCCAAATAATTGTCCCACCACCTTCATTCCATCAAGAAGATATTTATTGATGATATCTAATGGAGAATATTTTAAAAGTGCCTCATCTAAATCCTCTTTGAGACCCTGGCGATCTCCATCAATGATTCTATGCTTTAACCTATCTTCAATTTTCTTATATACTTTCTTTGATGAAGATTTATCAGTTTTTCTATCCTCAAATAATTTCAAATATGCTTGTAGGGGATCATAACCATCTTTCCTCCTATCAAACACAAGATCCTCAGCAACCTTTCGTTCTTTTTCAGGAATTTGATGAAAAGGAACAATGCGGGCAACATGAACTATTGCTCCGGTCAATCCTCTTTTAAGAGCATGGTCTAAATAAACTGAATTTAAAATATTTCTTGCAGAGGGATTTAAGCCAAAAGAAATATTAGAAAGACCAAGAATAATTTGACACTCAGGCATCTCTTTTGAAAGAAATTGAATAGCATCTAAAGTTTCGAGCCCTAGCTTTCGATCATCCTCGTTTCCTGTACAAATAGTAAATGTTAATGGGTCAAATAATAAATCTGAAGGGGAGAGTCCGTGTTTAGAGACAGCAAAATCATATAGCCTTTTGGCAACATCTTTTTTGCTTTCTAGATCTTTTGCCATTCCACTTTCATCGATTGTAAGAGCAATCACTGCTGCACCAAATTTTCGTGCTAATGTTAATCTATCACTTGCGGGCGCCTCGCCATCCTCAAAATTAATTGAATTAACTATTGATTTTCCGCCATATAGTTTAAGAGCAGCTTCTAAAACTTGAAGTTCTGTAGAATCAATAACCAGTGGGACCTGAACTGAGCTCCGCATCCTACTAATAACCTCTGACATATCTTCAACTTCATTTCGACCCACAAAAGCTGTACAAATATCAAGAGTATGTGAGCCATCTTTCTCCTGATCTCTACCAACAGCCACACAACCATCCCAATCACGAGAATCTAATAATTCTCTAAATTTCTTTGAACCATTCGCGTTACATCTTTCACCTATAGAGAGATAAGCATTCTCCTGCCTAAACTCTACTTGGCTATATAATGATGCTAACCCTGGCACCCAGTGCACACTTCTTTTTACTGGATTAGGTCGGTATGAAGGTTTCTTCGATATTCCTTTCAACATGTTGTCTAAAGCCTGGATATGTAAAGGTTCGGTTCCACAACAACCACCAATAAGGTTGACACCAAACTCTTGAACAAAGCGCTCCATCCATTTTGTCATTTCTTCTGGCACTAATGGATAAACTGTTTTTCCATCTATCAATTCCGGTAAACCAGCATTTGGCTGAACAGAAATATGCTTAGGCCATCTCTGAGAAATCCACCTAAGATGTTCGGTCATTTCCCTTGGGCCAGTCGCACAATTCATCCCAAGAATATCAATTCCAAAGGGCTCTACTATTGTTGTAATTGCAGAGATATCTGAACCGACAAGCATTGTTCCGGTGGTTTCCATAGTTATTTGAACTACTAATGGAATATTCTTGGATATGCTCTCGCGGGCAAGTTTTGCTCCATTAATTGCTGCCTTAACCTGAAGCGGATCTTGACATGTCTCAATTAATATTGCGTCAACACCACCTTGGATTAATCCTTCACATTGCAACTTTAGAGCTTCTTCTAAATCTTGATATTTAATTTGCCCAAGACTAGGTAATTTTGTTCCTGGCCCAACCGATCCAAGTACAAATCTTTTTCGACCATCATTAGAAAAACTTTCTATCGCTTCATTGGCCAACTCTGCAGAAATTTTATTAAGATTTTTTGCTTCATTAGATAAATCAAATTCTGAAAGAGTTATAGGAGAAGCACCGAATGAATTAGTTTGAATAATATCAGATCCCGCAAGAAGATACTTGCAGTGAATCTCACGAATTAAATCTGGTCTACTCTTATTTAAAATTTCAGAACAATTTTCTTGCCCCAGATAATCTATATCAATGTCAAGATTTTGAGATTGAATTTGGGTTCCCATTGCGCCATCGCATAGTAAAACACGAGAAGAAATTTGTTCAAGAAAATCACTCATGATGATTTCCGACTTCTGTTATACCTATTTGTTTACAAATATCTTTAGTAAGCTCAGATCTATTTAAAGTATAAAAATGAAGATTCTCAATTCCAGAACTTATTAATTCCTCACACTGTTTAATTGCAATATCTCTTGCAACTGCTTTCCTGGCCAAGGGGTCATCCTCTAAACCATTAAATAACTTAAAAAACTTTTGTGGAATGGTGGTGCCACATGATTTTGAAAATTGAATTATTCGTTCAAAATTTGTTATGGGCATTATTCCTGGGATAATTGGGATTTTGATCCCTGCACTTTGGGCCCTATCAAGAAATTGAAAGAAATATGAATTGTCAAAAAAGAATTGGGTAATTGCCCTTACTGCACCAGAATCTATTTTTCTTTTAAGATTATCAAGATCTAATTCAGCACTTAGAGCTTCTGGATGAATTTCTGGATAAGCTGCAACAGTAATTTCAAACTTACCAACCTTCATAAGTCCTGAAACCAAATCAGAGGCAAACTTATAGCCCTCCTTAGTCGGATGATATTTTTCCCCTTCTGGCGGATCTCCTCTAAGTGCTACTATATGTCGAATGCCACTATTCCAATAATTTTCTGCTACCGCATTGACATCATTTTTTGTTGCGCCAACGCATGTTAAGTGGGCAGCACAAGTCATCGATGTTTCTTTTATGATTCTGTTTATTGTACTATGCGTTCTCTCCCTCGTACTTCCTCCTGCTCCATAGGTAACGGAAACAAAAGTAGGATACAGAAACTGTAACTGATTAACACAGTCCCAAAGTTTCTTGGCCATCACCTCCGAATTAGGTGGAAAAAATTCCAAAGATATATGAATATTTTTCATTGAATTATATTTTTCTTTTGAGGGCTTTTAGCCTTCCAAATACATACAGTTAGTGGATCACCAAAAAGTGTAGTGACTTCACCTGGAATTAAACCAGCGGAATTAAACCATCCTTTAACCTCTTCACTGCCAAAGCCAAGCCTCCTATGTGCCTGTGTATCTCGAAGTGACTCCAAACTATGTGGAGCAAAATCAATTACAACGATTAGGCCCTCTGGCCTAAGAACATTAGCCGCCTCCTTTATCACTAGGCCTGGATTATCAGCAAAGTGTAAAACCTGATGTATTGATATCGCATCAAAAGATGCTAGTGAAAATGGAAGCCTATACATATCTCCATGTCTGACTTGACAGTGAGAGAAATTCTCTGATTCTAAGTTTGTTCGCGCAATATTGATCATCTCTAAACTCTGATCTAAGCCAATACCGTTCTTTATATGGCTAGACATTAACTGAAGAATTCTTCCAGTGCCGGTACCAATATCCAAAAAATCATTAATACTTACCTTAGAGAAAATCTGAATTAACTCTTTTTCAACATCCTCCTCAGGAACATAAAGGGATCGAAGATCATTCCAAATTAAAGCATTTTTCTTAAAATAAGCATTCGACCGTTCTTGTCTTTTTTGTTTTATTTCCTTTAAGCGAATCAAGTCAGCAGCTATTACTGGGTCACTTTCTGATATAAGACCAGCTAACATTTTAACAATTTTAGTACCGTGCCCGCTACGTGTGGGGCAATAGAATACCCAGGCTCCCTCCTTAAATCTCTC
>CAZHAN010000050.1:0-8840 GCA_964530575.1 uncultured Rhizobiaceae bacterium
ATCATTAAACCTGATTAAATCTGAATGTTTTAAGCAAAATCCCCATGTTCGTTCATAATATTTAAACTCCCAGGGAATTGCATCTGGTCGATCTGGATTTGACCACAGGTTATCTCGTATATCTTTAAGCTTTCCATCAATCACCTTAGGTAGAGAATATGATAAAAGATGAAGGGGATTAACTGAAAAGTCAGCGACTCTTTCACCATCAATTTCTAGCCAAGCCTCATTAACTTTGTATCTTTCTGGTATATACCATGTATAAACATCTTTTTTTGTTGGGAACCGAGAAATTTTCCAACGATGATCATTAACATAATTTCCACAAATATTTAATGCTAATTCCGTATCATCACTATTTAAAGTTCTGTGAAGAGGCCATAGTTTATTCAATAGCTCCTTCATTGAACCTCCTACATTAATACTAGATGCATTTTTATTTGAATCATTATTGTTAATCATATCATTATGGTTTTTTATAATTTTAACTCCGACTAATTAATTGATTGTCAGATAAATTAAAAATAAACTTAGCCCAATCATTATTATCCATTATAACGCCATCTAATCGTGAATCTATTAATCTTACTGATCCATCAAAACAACTAATTTCCGGTTTACCATCTGAAGAAAGATTTATTGTTCCAGGATTTGCAACAATTCCTTTACAAGGTTCTGCGCGTAAAATCTCAATCTTTCCAATTATTATAGGTTCAAGAAATGCAATATAGGTAGGTGACTTAAGTGGATAATAATTCCCTGCACGTACAAAATCAACTATTTGCCGCATGGTCCAATTCCAATCTATTCTTCCATCCAAGGCTGAAGAATGAGAATAATATTCTCTTTGACTTAAATCTTGAGTTTTGGGAATAAGTTTTTCACCATTAAAAATTTTGTTAAGAACTCCAATAATTAACTCAACTCCTTTTGCAAACGACCTCCGATAAAGAGTTAGACCAGTATCATTCCCTAATATTGGGAATGAACATTCTGAAACTATATCCCCTGTATCAATGCCAGAGTCTATATAATGAATAGTTGATCCAAATTCTAATTTACCATGTCGTATACCCCACTGATGAACATGGAGTCCTGCATATTTTGGAAGTGGACCATTATGTAAATTTAGTCCGCCATTCTTGAATAAATTAAGAGTATCAGATGAAATTATTTTTGAACTATTTACACTAATTAGCCAATCAGCATCAGTATTGAAATCAGTATAATTATTCAAACTATCTTGATTAATAATTTGTATTTTGTTCTCTTTAGCCCAATTAGTTAAAATACGATCATTTTTTGATGTAATAATATGTAATAGGCTTGCCTCACTACTCTGATGAATTATTTCGCAAACTTGTAGCGCGTAGTAACCTTCTCCAATGAGAACAAATGTATTCATATTAAATAACAGAACATAAAAAAATATTTATTATACTTTAAATAAAATCATTATTTTTTTCTTCATCAACAATGAAATTGATTAATGAAAATAGTGACCCAAAATTTTCCTGATCAAGATTATTTAGATTTATCTCAACCCCTAATTCATTATCAATCATAGCTAATAAATCTATAAATCGGAAAGAATCGATGAGTCCACTTTCTAAAATATTAATTTTATCGTCTACCTCATTAATATTTAGGCCCATCCTTTTGATATCATCACTAAGAAAGCTGATAATAATTTTTTTAATATCTTTATATCTTTGTTGATTCATTTAAATCATCTTCAATCATTACTTTTAAAGCATTAATATCTATTTTATCATTACTATTTCTTGGCAATTGATCCATGAATATAATTTTACTTGGAATTGCGTACGAAGGTAATAAATTATTTAATTCCCTTAAAATCACATATTCTAATTTTTGATTTTTATTATTTTCATCTTTTTTTTCAATAAAACTATACAGTTTATTATCTAACATCACTGTGCACACAGTATCTTGTCCGCATGATCTAATAGCTGAATCAACTTGTCCTAATTCTAATCTATGGCCATGAATTTTCACTTGATTATCAATTCTCGAATTGAAAAATAAATTCTTCCCTTCATAAATTGCCCAATCACCTGTCCGATAAACTCGATAATAATTCCCATTTATATTCATTTCATTAAAATAATTTTCAGTTAAAACTTTATCTTTCCAATAACCAAATGCTAATTGAGAACCAGATAAAACTATCTCTCCTTCATTATTATTTTCACCATCAAGAAGAAAAATTCTCATATGTGGTATTTCTTGTCCTATTGCTACATTGTGATTACATGCATTGATATAATTTGTCTTTGTTAATTTTAAAAGTGTACAGGAAACCGTTGCCTCTGTTGGTCCATATGTATTATGCACTACCACTTTTGGATTCATTGAAAAAATAAAATCTAGATGTTCTTTTAATAAAGGCTCACCACAAAATGTCATCAACCTTAAAGTAGACAAACTTAAAGAATTATCTTTTTTCGTTTGCTTCATTAAATCAATAACACTTGGGACTGAATTCCAAATAGTCAGTTTATTATTATCAATAAATTGAGCCGTCATAAGCCTATCCCTATAATCGATAATAGGAAAAAGCGTTGCTCCACCACAAAGAGCACCATAAATATCTAAAACACTCAAATCAAAAGCTATATTTGGATGCTGAGACCACCTGTCTTGTGGGGATATTTCCATGACATCTATTGCCCAACCAATATAATCTTCCAGACCTTTGCTTCCTATAATCACGCCTTTGGGCTCTCCAGTAGAGCCAGAAGTAAAAATTACATAGGCTATTTTGTTTGTTTTTTTTGGAAATCGAAGTTGATTGCTAGGCAAATCCTCTACATTAATGAATAAGGACTTCTTAGTATAATTTTCTAAGTCATAACTATTTTCAGAACTTGAGATAACAATATCAGGATCAAAGCTACGAAAAATTTTCTCCTGGACTTTTTTTGGAGAAGAAATATTTGTAGTAGTATAGTAACTTCCTGCCATCAATGTTCCTAACATTGAAGCATATGCAAACTTACCTTGCGGTAAATATATTAAAATTTTTAAATCATCACCAATAGAACAAATATATGAAGCAATACGTCTAACTAAAGAACCCAAATCACTATAACTTGTAGAATCTTGATTATCTATTACTGCAGGATGGTCATTAAGTACCTCTACTTGGTTAAAAAATTTTTCAATAATATTGTTAGAAATCATTTAGAATTTATCTTACTAATGAACCAGAATCTATGGATAAAATATTCGATACACATTCATACAGATTTTCTAACTTCATAAAATAACTAAATCTATTACTTCTAGGAACTTGGACTGTGGACATAATTTTTTTCATATCATTTTCAACTTTAGAAAAATCTTTTATTAAATATGTATCAAGAGATAATGCGTAATGGCGCAAAATAATGTCCTTGACTTCACCATTTGAAAAACGAATTTTTCGTTTTAAATTTACCCAAGTTCTATATGGAACGCCAACTGAGGCTTCTACATGGTGAACGAACGTCGCCCCTTCGATGAAACTACAACCTAATAAAAGAAGGTTAAATCCTCCCTTATGCATTTCATCAAATGCAGAATATTCACCTAATGACTTAGTGAAATCTCCATTAAGGATTAATTGTGAGTTAGGCCCACAAATTGAATGTCCGTGCATAGGACATAGAGTTCTTTGCATTGTTGGTTGAATACGCGCATACTCTGAAAGAGCACCAACTTCTCTAGATTCTGTAATTAATGGATCATATATCGCTTCCGAATCTAGATAAAACGTATAAGTTGGAAAAATAACTGTCCCAGTTGGCCCAACCACATCCATTAAAACATCAAATACAGTTTTGGCTCCACCCTCAATAATACCAAAACTCAGTAACCTAGAATGCACAGAAACACTCATGCCAGAGGAAATTCCTAGATCTTCTAGGTGACTCTTAACTTCGAACTTTGTTATTTTATTTATGTCTACGGTTCCCGAAATACTGGTTGTACAGGTGTTCCAAGTAATTCCTTACTAACACTATCCGTTTTGATCGCATCTATTAAAATACTAAATACTTTATTATAAGCTTTTAAAGTAAATTCAATATCATTTTCTGAATGAGAAAATGAGGGAGCATGCCAACAAGTAGAAAGAATACCTCTCGCTAAGGCCTCTTGTTGAAACAAACTTTTTTTCATTAATGCAGAATCGTTTGATCCTTTAAAGGAAATTAAATGTCGCGCAGGATAGCCAATTATTTCTATATGATCATCTAAATTATATTGAGAAATTAATTTCTTACACCCAATCATTAATTCATTTCCAATATTTTCGACATGCTCAAGTACAGGTTTAGATTCTATAGTATCTAGAACTGCAGTAGCTGCAGTAATCCCGAGCATATCACCACCAAAAGTAAAAGAAAAAAATGCCTTATCAAGCATTTCCAAAACAGAAGCTCGACCTACAATTGCTGAAATTGGGACTCCATTCCCAAGGGCTTTCCCAAAGCAAGATAAATCTGGAGAAACTTTAAATTTTCCGTAAGCACCTTGTTGGTGGATGCGAAATCCCGTCCAACATTCGTCAAAAATAAGAATAGCCTTATGTTCATCTGCAAGATCCCTAACCTTTTCTAAAAATCTATTTTTAGGCAATTCGATACCCATAGGTTCTAGAATTATTGCAGCTACATTATTTTTATTTTTCTTAAGAAGACGCTCGAGAAATTCTATATCATTATAGGGGAATGGTATGGTTAAATTCTTTACGCTTTCAGGAATTCCTTTAGATCTGGAAGTAGTTCCAATAAACCAATCCTGCCATCCATGATAGCCACAACATAAAATAATATCCCGATTTGTATATGCTCTTGCTGCCCTTACAGATCCAGATGTTGCATCTGAACCATTCTTACCAAACCTAACTCTTTCTGCATATGGAAACCAACGAACCAAACGCTCAGAGAGCTCTAACTCTCCTTTAGTGGGGAGTGAAAATGCAATTCCATTATCTAATTGATTCTTAATTGCATTATTAACAGCAGAGTAGTTATGTCCCAAAAGAAGAGGCCCAAGTGCCATTGGCCAATCTATAAATTTATTTCCATCAACATCCCAAACATGACCTCCATCTGCTCTTACAGAAAAGATTGGAGCAGCACCTTTTGGATATTGAGTCCAATTTTTTGAAAATGTTTGTGCCTGCGATGGAATTACAGAATATGCACGCTCCAGATATTCCATAGATATCTTATATCTATTAGATAATTTATCTGAATTAGATCCCGTCATTTACTTAATACTAAGAGAAAGAGACCGAAGAATAAAGACAAGATCGTCTTTAATTGCCAGAAGGAATGCTCTAAATATATACCAGTTAGCAAGAGAAAGTGAGCCTAAGCGTGATTTATCTAATCTACCATAAATTGGAACATGAATTGTTACAAATTTTGTTTTATTTCTTAAACTAGAAAGAGCAAGTTTAGTACCTATCGATCTTACCGTACCTAAACTACCATGTTTTTTGTAAAGCTCTATATTATATCCCTTAAGTCCACAAAGAATATCAGAAACTCCAAAACGGAAGTTTATATACTTATTAAATAGTCTTTCAGAAAATCGTGCTGATTGGGAGCGTATCCCTATAACCATTTTATTATCTTCATTTGATAACAATTGTAATACATTTTTAAGAATTTTTGGATCATGTTGCCCGTCTGCATCAAATGTAACTACTAAATTTACTCCGAGGCTAGCAGCTTTAGAAAAGCCACTTTCTAATGCTACATCATATCCAAGATTTACGGAATGACGTACTACTATAGCTCCTGCACTTTGTGCTAAATCTCCTGTACCATCATCAGATCCGTCGTCTATAACTATCGGTACGCCAAATTCCAATACATCCCTAATAACGTTGGAGACAGTTTTAACTTCATTATAAGCAGGAATAATAATTGCAGATTTCATATATCTATTCTAAATCTGATAACCTAATATAATCACCTTCTTCGATATCCTTTTTTGCGAACTTTCCTATAATTTGATCTTTCTTATAGGGTGGAAGTGCATCTGAAGGGCAGGGCCGAAGCATAGCCAGATTTTCGGATGTTATTTTTGATCCTATGTTAATTTTAATTGCAGCTCGGATAGATCTTCTTTGAAGAATAACGGTTTCTTTCTCATTCTCCATAATTCTTTTCTCAGATGGCCCAAGAGCTGCTTCAAGTTCACGAGTAGAATCAACCATCAACCTCCAAGATTTTGGATCCATTGAGAATTTGTGATCAGGTCCATCCCTACAAGTATCATCTGTAAAGTGTTTTTCAATTGCCCTCGCACCCATTGCTACAGCACCTAATACCGTTGAATGCCCAGGTGTATGGTCAGAAAGTCCCAAAATTAAATTTGGGAATTCCCTAGCATAAGTTTTGAGAACATTAAGAGCAATGTGACTAAAATTTTCAAGAGAAGCTGTATAATTAGTATTGCACTGCATTAGGATAATTTTATCCGTATACTTTTGCGCAATATTAACAGCCAATCTAACCTCTTCCATACTTGATGCTCCAGTAGCAATCAAAAGAGGTTTTTTAGATTTGGCAAGAATCTCTATATTTTCATGCCATGTTATATCTCCTGAACCTAACTTCCATGCGCATACATATTGTTGCAGAATATCTACTAAACCTAAATCATATGGAGCTGTGAAGTAGTCAATTCCAGCATCGGTACAAGTCTCTTTTAATGTTTCTGTCCATTCAATCGGTAGAGAGGCGTCATCATACACTTCAAAAACACTTTTTCCCCAAGATGCCTGATGCGAAATTTGATTTCCAAGTGACCGAAATCCGAAATCCGAAACAATAGTTGGAGCTAAAAAATTTTGGAATTTAGCTGCATTTGCGCCTGAATCCGCACATAAATATATTAGATCTTTTGCTCGTGACAAATCATGATCATGATTAGCTGCAATATCAGCAATAAAATAAGTAGGATATTTATTACCTACAAAATTATTTCCAATTAGAATTTCTTCTGACATAAAATTATAATTTCTGTATTTCTTCTTCTAATGATGGCATAGAATATTGAAGAATATTTTCAATCTTAGAAATATTCAGCCTAAGATCCATTGGCCTTGGAGATCTCCCAACAATCATTTCTGAATCTCCGATCGAAATGTGATTAGTTTCCATGCCAAGATGCTCAGCTATTTTTAATCCAAAATCTGCTTTTGTCATTCCATTCTTACAGCCAAGATTATAAACCCCATAAACCCCCTTCTCTAACATATCAAACATTATATTTATTATAGTTTGCATATGTAATGGAGAGAATTTTATATCCCTAAAAAGGGTAATTGGGATTTTATTATTTAAATTATTGATTATGAAGTCACTTAAGCTTTCTCTATTAGAGACTGTAGACGGACCAAAAAAATTTGTACGAAGAATTAAAGATCTTGGGTATTTCAACGCCTCAACCTCTCCATTTAACTTAGATTGGCCATAGATATTAATTGGACTTTCATCTCCCTCAATATGCAATCCAATTCTATTAGGATACACCTGGTCTGTAGAAAGATAAACAAACTTACAACCACTAGGCAATGAATCAACGAGGTTAAGTGTAGCCAAACGATTTGCCCTATCTGCCTCTATTGGGTTTTTTTGGCATTGATCAACATTAGTCATTGCTGCTGCATGCAATACAATTGATGGACGTGACTTTGTTATAAGGGATTCAACGCTCGATTTATTTGTTAAATCGCAGTGAATCTCTCCAGCCCGACGACCACTCATTATTACTTGAGATTTATTTACCATTAAATCTGCGAAATACTGAGCAAAGAGGCCCCCAGCACCAGTAACTAAAATTGTTGGATTCAGTGACACAGTAAATTAAACATATAAAGTTATATTATTTAATCAGTCTGCATTGAAATATTTTCAATTCCTTGACTAACCAATAAATCTCTCATTTGATTTTGTGTAAGCCATAATGGATTATTATCACTTGAATAAAGAAAACCCTCAGGAACATGTTTCTCCTTTTTATCGTAATGACGTTCATCACCATAAATCATAGGACGAATAATGTACCGATCAGGTAGTTCGAGAGCTGATCTGGACTCATCTTCAGTTATCATTGTTTCATGTAGTTTTTCACCAGGTTGAATACCAATTATATGTGTGTCAAGCTTAGGTGCCATAGTTCTTGCAAGATCAATAACCTTCATGCTCGGAATCTTAGGAACAAAAATTTCACCTCCCTGAACTTTTGGCAAACAAGTTAAAACAAAGTCTACTCCTTGTTGAAGTGTAATCCAGAATCGAGTCATACGCTCATCGGTGACTGGTAAACTTGAAGCACCATCATTAATTAACTTACTGAAGAAAGGAATAACGCTACCTCTAGAACCAATGACATTCCCGTAACGAACAACAGAAAACTTTGGTCTATTAGTTGTACCGACCATCCACTTAGCTGCAACAAATATCTTGTCTGAGGCTAATTTACTTGCCCCATACAAATTAATTGGATTTGCTGCCTTATCTGTTGAAAGAGCAACAACATGAGTAACACCAGTTCTAATAGCCGCCTTAACAATATTTTGTGCTCCAATTACATTTGTTTGAATGCACTCAAAAGGATTGTACTCTGCAACGGATATTTGTTTTATTGCGGCTGCATGAATGACATAATCAACCTCTCTAAATGCCATTTCAAGTCGATCAATATCTCTAACATCACCAATGAAGAAGCGTATCCTACTTTCATCTTGGAAAACTTTTTTTTGTCTCATTTCATATTTTTTCATCTCATCTCGATATATTATAATTATTTTT
>CAZHAN010000051.1:0-8818 GCA_964530575.1 uncultured Rhizobiaceae bacterium
AATCCCTTTTGAATGTAATAACTTTGCTGCTGAAACAAATTCAGCGATTCCTTTCTCCCAAATTAAACGTCCAGCCAATATCACTAGTGGCACTTCTTTTGGCGGGGGAACAAACTTATATTCCTGAAGATTAACCCCTGACCCACGGATTAATATAGAATCAATCTCATTAACTAACTTATTTTTGATAAAGCGATTATAATCTTCTTTATTCTGAAAAATAATTTTTTTATTAGGATGCGAAAGAGCTACGCGAAGAATAAAAATAACTACTAGCCTTAAGGCTGATGCAAAGGTTCCTTTGCCAGAGAATATTTGTCCAAGACCTGTAAAAGCATAAACCGAACAAGGAATTCGATTTAACCGTGCAGCAATGCCTCCATATAGATTTGGTTTAATTGTAATGTGGTGAACTAATGTAGGCCTAAGTTTTCGATATAAAAAAAAGATAGAAAGAAATGTAATGATCTCCTTAAGTGGATTTTTACCCCTTCGTGATAGTGGAATAGCATGAAATTTAAATCCTTCAACTTCTATATCCTTTGATGAGAAATCTGATGGTGCCCAGACATGATCATCAGGGGCAGCAATATGGACATCCCATCCGGCAGCTTTTGCAGCTTTTGCCAATGCAAGCCTATGGGATACAAAAAAATATCCTTCATTAATTACAAATAACATACGAGGAGGCATATTATTAATTTTCATATGATTGTTTATTTATTCTGATACAGAATTATTATCATTTTTCTCAAGTTCTAAAGCAGCTATTTTCCTAATAATTGAGACCTGACGGGAACGAAGTCGAGTAACTGAGATTGTGAGGGTTACAATAATTCCTATAAGTAGAAAAATAACTAAGAAAAGTA
The DNA here is from genome assembly GCA_964530575.1 of uncultured Rhizobiaceae bacterium. GTDB lineage: Bacteria > Pseudomonadota > Alphaproteobacteria > UBA2966 > CAIVPW01 > JAQBXG01. The sequence continues at coordinate 870 of CAZHAN010000051.1, forward strand.
CTGCTATTGGGGCATATATTATCCCAAGCTTTGCTCCTAACCAATTTACGAATTCTGGTTTGGTACTTACAAGTCCTAATACAATCAAGCTTATGAACCATGGAAAAAATAAATCAACTTGAACTAAGCGTAATTTGACTAGAAATATAAGAAAAATTAAAAGCATAAGAATAATCAATATGTGGGTCATAATTTTTTCCTACGTAATAATTCATTAAATGCAAAAACATTAAATCCGAAGAACATTCGCATAGCCGAAATAAGACTAAGGGTAGTTTTACCATCGGTACGAGGTTTTTGTTTAATCATTATGCTACTTAATTTAAGTCCCGATCGACAGGCTGAAATATAAATTTCTGGCTCAGGAAAACGCTCGAAAGATCGATTACTAAGAGACGCTATAGCTTTGTGATCAGCTACAAAAAAGCCACTGTTAACGTCTTTTGGTGCAGTACCTTTAGTAAGTGCTCTAGCTACTAAATTGAAATATAATTTTAAGATACCTCTGGTATATCCCGAAAGATTTCTACTTTTATAATGGTTGATTCTTTCACCTACAACCAAATTTGCTCCGCTTAAACCAAGCTTCTGAATTAGTTTAGGTATGTCCTCAACTTGATGTTGACCATCTGAATCTATTCTTACTACTGCATAATAGTTATGGCGCAAAGCGTAATCAAAAGCTATATGTGTACATACACCAAGGCCAAAATTCTCTGGCAATCTTATTGATAAAATTTTATCATATTTAATAGTTATAGGTATGATTGAGCCATCATCTATAAATAAGGGTACATAGTTATTTCCCAATTTACGAATTGAATGAATCAAATTAGGCAATTCTACGGCATCTCCATATGAAGGTATGAATACAAGTATTTTTTTATTAATAGTATTTTTTAGATTTTCCAATTACTTGTCCAATAGATTAAGTTTTCAAATAAATCGCCAATAAATTTTATTATCAGTAAACTATAATTCTTTTAAATTAAAAGTAAGTTTATTGATTATTTAGCCAGCTAGAAAGCATTAGTACAGTCCATAACTTAGATTCTTCATTTGATTTGCCAGATAAATGATTAAGCCAAATGTTTCGAACTTTTTCCGGCTTAAAAATTTCTTGTTTTTTCAAATTTTCATATGAAATTAAATCTTCAGCCCAATCTCGCAGTGAACCTCTAAGCCATTGGCCTATTGGCATAGCAAAGCCCCATTTTGGACGAGTTAATAAATTTTCTGGAATAAAGTTTCTTAGTATTTTTCTAAGAATCCATTTACTTTCGCTTGTTTTAGTTCTCAATTCAGGAGGTAGGGACCAGGCAAATTCAACAACTCTATGATCTAAAAGAGGCACTCTTGCTTCTAAACTAACAGCCATGCTTGCTCTATCTACTTTTGTTAAGATGTCGTTTGGAAGGTATGTGGCTGTGTCCAAATATAATAATTGATGAGACAAATCAGGTAAATTCGGCCAAAGGCTTGGATTATCAACAAGTAAATCTGGCTCTTTAGCGTTGTTTAAAAGTACGTCAGTTTCCCATTGTTCGGATAAATTTCGGTATAAATTAGATGTATTTTGAGATTTTAATGCTACAGCAAATTTTCTTATTTTCTCCGCAGGGTCTCGGAATTTTAGTGAGTTAGGTAAAAAAGGGCTAATACCTTTGAACAAGTTATTACTTACCGATAAGGGAAGGGAGGTGAGTAACTTTGAGATATTATACCGAGCAGAATATGGTAGTTGCTGATGAAATTTATCAATATAATTAGCAATTCGATGTCTGTTATAACCTGCAAAAATTTCATCACCTCCATCGCCAGTTAGACAAACTGTCACGTCCTTTCGTGCGAGTTTACAAACTAGGAAAGTTGGAATTTGTGAAGAATCAGCAAACGGCTCATCATATATAGACGCCATTGTTGGGATCGTATGATGAACATCATTTTCAGTTATAATTAAATCGGTATGATTTGTACCTAAATGATTAGCTACTGAAGAAGCTAGATGGGACTCGTCATAAGTAGCATCTTTAAAGCCTATACTAAAAGTATTAATTTTATTGGTAGAATTACTCTGAGCAATAGCTGCAACTGTGCTTGAATCTATACCTCCTGACAATAACAATCCAACTGGAACATCTGCAACCATTCTTGAGCTAACTGCATTATTTATTAATTCATTCGCTACTGCAAATGCATCTGATTTAGTTCCTGAGAAGCTTGATTTAGATCCTTCTAGAATACATTCGTTAAGGGACCAATAAATCTTATTTTCTTCTTTACCATTAGAGTCAATAATAAGATGTCCACCTGGCTCTAATTTGTATGTTCCTTCCCATATGGACCATGGTGCAGGTATGTAGGAGCAACGCATGTAAGCAGCTATTGCTTCATGATTTATTATTTTTGAACAAGATTTATGTGCTCCTAATGCGTGAAGTTCGGATCCAAATAAAAAATAATTATCATAGCGTCCGTAATACAAAGGTTTAATGCCAAGTCTGTCACGAACCAAATGTAATTGCCTGTTCTCTCTGTCCCATAGGGCAAAGGAAAACATTCCAATGAATTCTGAAAGAGCTCGATCTATTCCAAAAGCCTCAATCGCGCCTAAAATTACTTCAGTATCAGAGCTGCCTTTAAACTTAATTCCATGATTTATCAGTCTATTTCGCAGATCGTTAAATTGGTATATTTCACCATTGTAGGAGATAATGTATCTTCCGTTAGAGGAAGCCATGGGTTGGTGTCCAAATGTGGATAAATCCATTATAGCGAGCCTTTGATGGCCAAGGGCTATGCCTGCGTTGCTATCTTCCCAAAAACCAGAAGAATCTGGCCCGCGATGAGCAAGAGTCGATGCCATAGCCATCACTTGGCTACCTAATTCTTCTGAAGAACTAGAGTTGGAAAAATCTAGAATACCTGCAATTCCACACATAACTATATTAAACCCTGGCTATATTCATTGGATAAGTAGTGAGTTCTATTCTTATATTTTTTATATTTCACCTGAAATATCAGGAATATCGACATCCTTAGTAAAAATATTATATAGAGAGAATCTAGGCTTAGCCTATAATTACTTAGCATTTCTATGTATTCAGCATATTAATCTGTCAATGTTTAGTAAAATTTGCAAAATTAATATTATTTCAGTTAAGGAATAGAGATAATATATGTATTTATGGTTATCCGCCATTTTTTGGGATTATATTGATCCTGGGAAGTTAATTCCTGGAATCCTGTTCATAGGTGTGGCTTTATTGTGGTCTCCTTGGAGGCGAGTAGGCAGGGCAATAGCGACATTTGGTGCAGTTATTTTTTTATTAATTTCGATCCTTCCTCTTTCGGGATTTTTTATGTTTATTCTTGAAAATCGCTTTCCTCAACCTATTACTCTTCCTGATTCAGTAGATGGAATTATTCTTCTTGGTGGTAGTGCAGATATTAGTATTTCAAATTCAAGAAATTTACCTACTGCTAATGGTAATGCTAACCGCTTTCTTCGTTTTGCAGAACTTTCGAGCAGGTTTCCGGCCGCTCGACTTCTAATTACTGGATCAGGACGTAGAGATAGAAATTCTGATCTTTTATCAGAAATTGAAATTTCACTCGAAATTTTACATAACATTGGTATTGATATGTCAAGAATGGAGATTGAATCTCGAGCAACAAATACTTATGAGAATGCAAAATTTGGTAAATTATTAGTTCAGCCAAAAAAAGAAGAGGTTTGGCTTCTTGTTACCTCTGCTTGGCACACCCCCAGGGCAGTAGGAAGTTTTCGTCAGGCTGGATGGGAGGTGATGCCAGTTCCATCAGGCTATACCTCAGCCGACTCTTTAAATGGTTGGTCTTTTTCCTTTTCCCCTTTACAAGGACTTCAATCTCTTAGTGTGGCTACACACGAGTGGATAGGATTAGTTGTATATTGGATTCTCGGAAGAACAGGAGAAATATTTCCATCACCATGATGTTTTTTTTAGACAAAATAAATATATTTTTCTTATTTGATCGGATCTAATGGAATGATATCTTTGCATCCAAAACAAATTTCAATTGTTGGTTTGGGATATGTTGGGCTACCTCTGGCAGTTGGTCTTGCCAAATATTTTAATGTTGTAGGATATGATATTGATGTTAGTCGAATAAAAGAGCTTAAGGAACATCGAGATCGTACGGGTGAGGTAACTTCTAAAGATTTAGCTTCTACAAGAATTAACTTTACTAATAGTTCATCAAATTTATCAGGGACAGACGTATTTATAATTGCTGTCCCAACCCCTGTAGATGCTAAAAAGAAGCCAGACTTAGGTGCACTTAAGTCAGCTTGTGTAGATGTCGGTAAATATATAAATGTTGGTTCAGTTGTCGTATTTGAAAGTACTGTTTACCCAGGTGCAACTGAAGAGTTTTGTGGCCCTATTCTCGAGGATATTTCAGGTTCTGCTTGTGGGAAAGATTTTTTTCTTGGGTATTCACCGGAAAGGATGAATCCCGGAGATCCAGAGCATACCCTTTCTAATCTTGTGAAGGTTGTATCTGGTCAAACCCCAGAAGTAGAAGAACTTCTCACAAAGGTGTACGGTAAGATAACAAATATTTTTGTTGCTAAAAATATTATTACTGCTGAATCTGCTAAAGTTATTGAGAATGCTCAAAGAGATATAAATATTGCTTTTATTAATGAGGTAACTCAGATTTTTAACAAGCTTAATGTATCGATTTATGATGTATTAGATGCTGCAAATACTAAATGGAATTTTTTAAATTTTCGTCCAGGACTGGTGGGAGGCCATTGTATTGGAGTTGACCCATACTATCTTGCAGAAAGAGCCCAGCAAGTAGGTTTTGATCCTGTTGTTCTTTTGTCTGGAAGAAGAACAAACGATAGTATGGCTGATTGGATTGCTTCTAGTATTGATTCTAGGTTATCCAATAATTCTAATATTTTAGTATTAGGACTAACCTTTAAAGAAAATGTTCCAGACCTTCGTAATTCTGGAGCTGCAGCTCTTGTGAGAGGTTTGGAAAAATTTAATCATACTGTTTTTGTTCATGATCCTTGTGCTAACCCAGACGAGGCTTTGAAAGAATATCAGATAGACTTACTTAGTGATAAAAAGGGACAATATGATTGTGTTGTTGGTGCAGTATCCCATAAAGAATATAAGAATATTTCTGAAGTAGATATTGTAAATTCTATGCCAGATGGTGGGCTGTTAGTCGATATAAAGGGTATGTGGCGTGATATTAAATTTCCATCAGAAATTACAGTTTGGCGTCTTTAGGCATATTAATATTATATTTAATATCAACTTAAGGTATTGATTGGTGATGGATATCAGACCTGGAGCCTTGCTTGTGAAAATATATTTTTTTATTGCAAGATGCTGTTCTCCTTTAGCATATTTATTCTTACTTTATCGAGCTAAATCTGGGAAAGAAGATCTATATCGGCTAAAAGAGAGGCTAGGTGTCACTCAAATAATACGTCCTTCCGGCCCTTTAGTCTGGTTTCATGCGGCCAGTGTTGGTGAGTTACTTTCACTGATTACACTTTTAGAAATATTGCCGAGTAATTTACCCAGCTATAGTGTATTGGTGACTACTGGTACTATAACTTCTTCTAAAATTGCTGCTCAACGTTTACCTGAATCTGCGATACATCAGTATGTGCCTCTTGATCTTCCATTTTCTATAAAACGGTTTCTTAATCATTGGAAACCAAACTTAGCAGTTAGGCTAGAATCTGAACTTTGGCCAGTCCAGATCGAATATTTACGTTCTAAAAATATTCCCTCTTTATTGATAAATGCGAGGCTTTCTAAAAAATCTCATTTGAGGTGGGCTAGAATTTCAGGACTAGCAGAAAGGTTATTAGGAGCCTTCCAAGTTATTTTAGTCCAATCTCCTCAAGATGAGATAAGAATTTCTTCATTTGGGGAATTTAATATCAAGTTTGTTCAAAACCTTAAGGCTGCATCTGCCCCGCTACCAGTAGATGAAGCAAATTTATCCAGGGTTAGGGATAAAGTATATGGAAGACCAATTTGGGCTTTAGCAAGTACCCATGATGGAGAAGAATCTATTGCTGTAAAAACGCATAGGATTTTAGAAAAAAAATATCCTAAAATATTAACTATTTTAATTCCCCGTCACCCAGAAAGAGGCTTGTTAATTGCAAAAAAACTTAAAAAATCTGGCTTAAGTGTTGGACTCAGGTCTCAGGGAGATGAGCCAGATGAAAATATTGGTATCTATGTTGTTGATACATTAGGTGAGCTTGGTCTTTGGTATAGGATTGCTTTATTAGCAGTTATTTCGGGGTCGTTTGTCGATTATGGAGGACATAACCCACTTGAGGCCGCAATGCTTAAAAAACCTATTTTGTTTGGACCATATATTGGGAATTTTGAAAAGATTTGTTATGAACTTATAGGCGTGGGAGGTGCGATTTCCACAACTGATTTGGCTCTTTCAAACGATGTTGGTCGTCTTCTAGAGGATGATGAGGTTCGGGCTAAAATAGCCAATGCTGCTTTCGTTTATGCCCAAGATCAAAAAAATAAAGCGTTTAGTATAGGGGAAGTAGTTGCCCCTTGGTTTCGTGAGTTAACTTAAGCTGGATTCTATTTAAGCAATATGACTATATCTATACTGGCAGTTAGGATGGGGGCATAGCTAATGCTTTGGTCGATAATATTTGGAATTGTTGTAAGCCTGTCCATTTGCTTACTTGCTAGCCCAATTGGCAGTGCAATAAATATTATGGACATCCCGGACGGAAACCGGAAGTTACATTTAAAACCTACTCCGATGGTAGGCGGAATTGCAGCAACACTACCTGTTTTCCTTGTAATGTGTTTTCTTGCGCTTTCAACTCCATTTACTCCATTCTATATAACCATTGGTGTTGCATTATTTGCATTTCTTTTACTTGGTTTAATTGATGATAGAAATCATCTTAGGCCTTTCTTGCGGTTAACCTTTTCATCCATTCTTGCGCTTGCTGTTTTATTTATTGTGCCAGCCCAGCAAGTTACTTTTTTTCGTTTTTCATTTCTTGATCCTGTATTGTTCCTTGGAGGATTGTGGAGTCTTGTTTTTACAGTTTTATGTTTGGTAGGCCTCCAAAACGCTTTAAATATGGCAGACGGAAGAAACGGACTTGCAATTGGGTTACTACTAATATGGACTTTTCTTCTTTTTGGTTATTCTCCCCCTCATTTGTACCCTGTTTTAGGAACATTATCAGCTGCTCTTGCGGTAACTTTTATATTTAATATTAAAGGGAAATTATTTCTTGGTGATTCTGGAACCTATGGCCTTAGTATCACGATTGGACTATTAACCATTCATACTTATGGTTTGGAATTTCCCTCACTATATGCTGATGCAATAGCTTTGTGGTTCTTTATACCTATTGTTGATGCATTAAGATTAATGTTATTTCGCATGATGGATGGTAGGTCACCTTTTTCGCCAGATGCTGATCATTTTCATCATATTTTAGAGCGAAGGCTTTCTCATCAATGGGGGCTTTTTTTATATCTGATTTTAGTATTGATTCCTGCAGGAATTGGTTGGCTTTTCCCAGCTTTTATCTTGCCTTTAGGGGTGGTTGTTTTTTCTGTCTATTGTTTTATAGTTTTTTCAGCTCATTGGGATCCAATTGTAAGGCGTTTACGTCTTCGCCTTCCTTCAAAGGATATTGCTCCGTGATCTATCCAAGTCTACATTCTACTTAAATTGTTGGGGCGTGGCCAAGTGGTAAGGCACCAGGTTTTGATCCTGGCATTCGCAGGTTCGAATCCTGCCGCCCCAGCCAATAATTTTTCTAAGAAAAGTGAGTAATTTCATTGAAAATTGAATTTATAGTTTGGCAGTTTGTTAGAGTTATGGTTGAGATGGAGAATCGATATCTTGGTATGAAGGAATTTGAA
>CAZHAN010000052.1:0-8660 GCA_964530575.1 uncultured Rhizobiaceae bacterium
ATACTTGGTATATAATCAGAATTCAATAACAACTTAGCAACTAAGTTATCGTCCATCTTTCCGTCTACCATAGGTCTACCACCAATAAACAAAATCATCGAACCTTTATTGTACTTACGTAATGGTACAACTTGATTACTTGATCTAATCGAAAAATAATTATCAGAGTACCCATTTTGAGCAACTGAGTTTTCTAAAGTTCCAATTGGAGAAAACTTAAGTGAAATATATGAGGACACTGGTATAATTAATTTCTTTATTGGGAAAGAAGAACTGTTCGAACTCCGCCAGTTTGGCAAATAAGGTTTATCAAATGTTCATTCTCAATATTTTCATAGATAACCCTCTCCATAAAATCAGTCTTAATTTTTGGACCGCCAATATAACCTAATTTATTGATTATGTTTGTCCCTCTTTGTGAAGAAGAACCAATATAACGTGCACTATACCCTTTCGAAAATAAACGTCTTAAAGGCAAGGATATATCATGGTCATCAGTATATTTATTATGATGAGTCTCAAACAGAATCATCGGGGCCATTTCATCATTTTCAATTGCTTCCAACATTCCATTCATAATTTCTACCTCATGACCTTCTACATCCATACGAATAATATCGGGGGGTCCATTTTTAAAATGCATTTGAGGAACAGTCTTAAGCTGAACATTTAATGTTGCATTTAAGGAATTATTGTCAATCGATTTATTTGTATTTCTATGGAAGCTGTGAAGATTTGAAAATTCTGAAATAAATAATTTTCCCGTACCTTCATGATCTGAAATAGCCCCTTCAAATACTTTAATATTTGAACAATTGTTAAGTTCTATATTTGCCTTAAGTAAATTGACATTCTCAGGTGAAGGCTCAACAGCAATAATTTCACCCAAATGCCCAATCTTTCTATAAGACATTAAGACATAATAACCAATATTTGCTCCTATATCTAAAACATTCATTCCTGGACGAAGAACATTCTCCAAAATAATTTTATGCTCTTCTTCACGTTTCCCAAATAATAATAATGTCCTAGATAACCCTTTATCAATACTATCCAAATACATCAAAGAACCACGTATATTTTTTTTAAAAAATCTAATGCCAAATACTCTTCTGAATATATTTGTTTTCAAAAGATAATAAACTGAAATAAGAAACCCGTATAATCCCTTATTTCTAATAATATTAAGTGCACTAGATATCATTGAAACTAATTCCTTTTAATATAACCTTGTTTTTATAATTCATGATTTGGCTTTAATATATATTCTTTCCCTTTATATTCATGTACTACTGCACCTTCAGAATTATAAGATATGTAATTTAATCTTTTAATTAATTTTGCAAGGGCTGTCACACTTGAACCAAGTATCTCAAGCTCTGATGGGTGAACACTTAGAAATATGATTGGTTTATATTTTCTAATAATGTTTTCGGACCCCAGAAGAACACCGATCTCTCCCCCCTCAACATCTATCTTAATTATATCAGGAGCAATTCCTTTATTTTCACAAAAAATATCAAGAGATATTTGTTTTTTATGAGTTTTGATAAACCCTTTTCTATCACCTCGCAAAGCAATAGTGCCTAATGGTGAATCTTTACTTTCTTCATAGAATTCTACTCTTCCTGATGGGGACTTTCCAACTAGGAAATCAAAAACTTCTACATTAACGATGTGATTAATTTTTAAGTGTCTTTTAAGAATGTTGCGATTATAATTAGCTGGTTCAAATGCGAAAATTTTTCCCTGACGTTCCATAACTTTATTCATTGGAAGTGTTACTAGTCCTATATGAGCTCCAACATCGATAGCACATTTAGCTTTTTTACACCTTTCTATACATGATAAAAATCCTGAATTTTTACTATCTAGATCACCCCATGAAGAAAAATTACTAAATGCAAATCTAGCATCTAAACGAAACGGACCATAGGGACCAATATTCATTGATACAGAAAAATTAAAAGGGATCAAGTCAAGAACAAACTTATATACCGAACCAATTCTAAACCAAAATTTTTTGAATCTTGCTAGAGGTCCATGACGAATATTTCGGATTATACTAATCATGTTAATCTTCCAAGTTTAGACAATTTTTTTCCTGATTCTATCAAATTCAGCTGAGCATCATTAATACAAAAATATATAATTAATGATAACTAACCATTAACTAAAGTTGCTTTTCCATTTTCTATTTTATATGAATTATCAGCTATCTCTAGAAGAGCTGATTGATGAGATATTGCAAGAATAGTTGTTTTATTCGAAAGATTCTTTAGCGTTAGACATATTTCCGATTCAGTTTCTGGATCAAGAGCAGTTGTAGGTTCATCTAATATTAATAACTGAGGATTTCTAATTAAAGCCCTTGCAATAGCAATTCTTTGACGTTGTCCTCCAGAAATCATTAATCCTCTCTCTCCTACCACAGAATTAATGCCATTACTTTGAGTGCTTATAAAACTCCAAGCTCCCGCAGCTTTGAGTGCTTCCTTAGCATTTTTTTCAGTATATTGAGGATCTCCTAAAGTAACATTGTTTAACAACGTATCATTAAAAAGAAAGATATCTTGAGGAACATAACCTATAACTTTTCTCCAAGAATCTAAATTAATTTGATCAAGCGATATATCGTCAATAAGAACTTCCCCTCCATCTGGCTTATGAAGTCCTATCAATACATCTGCTAGGGTAGTTTTACCAGATCCTGATGGGCCAAATAATGTTGTAAATTTATTAGCGGGTATATGCATTGAAAGATTCGAAAGAACTGGTTGGTTTCCTAAAGTTATAAAAATATTTTCTAGCTTGATAGATTTACTAAATCTAGAATGAATTTTTCCTATAATCTTTTCTTGATTTTCTTGAGCTATTTCTATTTTTTTCTTTATACGTCGATAATAGACATCACTTGATACAAGTTGTTGATATGATATTTGTACCCTAGCAACACTTGTAGTTGTTCTATAAAAAAGAAGAGTCATAATAATAACTACTTCAAAGCTAAGATTCCAAATTGCAAGTGCACCATATAATCCTAATGCAATAAAAATTGTTAATATAGGTTCACGTAACCACTGTAATCCATGTTTAGCTGTAACAAGATTTCTTACGGATTTATTAATTAATTCAGCTTCTGCTTTCAATAATGGACCGACTAGATTCTGCATGCCCATTGCCTTTAGTGGTTTTATACCACCCAACATATCTGTGAGCTGACGCTGCATTCTATCAAATGATTCTGAATTAACTTGTGAAGCTCGTCTACTCATACTTATAAATCTTCCAAGCACAAACATTACTAAAATTCCAACAATTAATGATGAAATTGCTAACTTCCACGAGACTAGGATAGCAAGCATGACATAAACTGCCACCTGAATAGTGACTGCTACTATGGTGTATGCACCAGTAAAAGCAGCGCCACCCCTATTTGCCTCTGTAGTCATTGCATTTGTCAGTAAACCAATTGGCTGTTTAGTATAATATGGCCATCGAGCCCCTAATATTGATTTAATTAAATCAAAACGTAAATCGGTACTAATTCGTGCACTAGCAAATCCTATTTGTTGCATCGCCACCATCATAAGCACTCCCTTAAGGGAGAATCCGACAACCATCATAATTAATAAAACATTAAGATCAGTAGAAATACCAATATTTTCAAGAAATTCAGAAATTAAAATACTTATTTCACTTTTTGAAGTAGCAAGATCATCAATAGCTAGGCTCAAAACAGGCAAAAATACTGCCACACCTAGGCCCTCAGCCAATCCTGCGACTAAAATACATCCGACTATAATCAAACTTCGGAATGGATAAGACTTAAATGCCTCTATAATTATTTCATAACCTGGTACAAATCTAAAGGAAAACAAACCTAATCTCCAATGCTGTCCAAATCATTTTTTAAACTTTTCTTATATCCATAATCTCTAGTATGCATATTGTTCATTTTCTCCAAATCTGGCCTTCTAAGAAAAAGATTAATGATTTCTTCACTAGTAAAATTAGGATTCTTTGGGAGAAGTTCATTAAAAATCTCCCGAATCAAACTAAGATCTTCTTGTTCATCTACAGTCCAACGAAGATGAGCATAATTATTTTCAGATTCAACATTATGAAGAGTGAATTTTCCACTATTTTTAATATAAGGCGTAACATGCTCTCTTTCTGATTTCAGTTTGGAATGTTTCCATGCATCAACTAAAACTGAAAATTTCATTACCTCAACATCTAAACCATCAGGATAGGTTGGATTAAGGGTATTACTCGTATAATCAAATCCACCAACAATATGTACATCTATTAACTTATCAATAATTAATGGATCTATGAGGGGGCAGTCTCCAGTTAGCCTAACCACATGATCAGGATTATACTGAATACTTAATTTATAAAAACGATCAAGAACATCATTCAAATCCCCACGAAAAACTTTAATATTGTTACTAATACAAAACTCTTCAATTGAATCATCCTCATCATTATTGCTTGTAGCAACAATAATTTTATCTATATTTGTGCTTTGGTTTATTCTGTCGATTTGTCGGGATAACATTGGTTCACCAGCTACTAATTGAAGAGTTTTTTTTGGCAATCTCTGAGAAGAAAGACGAGCTTGAATTATTCCTAGAATCATAAACTTGGCCATAATTTTGGGTTAACAAAATTCTGATCTGAAACAGCAAAAGACGAGAAGTCAATTTTTAAATCTAAATTTTTATTAAAGGCATCAATAATTTCTTTTAACTCATTAAGAGATTTAGCGCCTACAATAATATTGTCTAACTCTTTTACCCCCTTAACATAATAAATTGCTAGTTCTAGCGGTGTTAGTCCTAAATTTTTTGCAGTATTTTGAAATTTTTTGATAATTGGAACAATGGGATCAAAATATTTTGGAATATCCTTAGGAATCATTAAGATTAACCCCTGTAAAAAGATTGATCTTCCATGTATCTCAATACCACGATCTTTTAAATATAAAAGACACCCACTATCTACACCTCGTTGATCAATCACACTTATAGGATATTGCACTACTTCTATAGGAAATCGTTTTAGTATTGCATCAATTTCTTCTTTTTGATAAACCGAAACACCAATTTTTTTGACTAGTCCAATCTCTTTGAGACTCACTAATTCATCAAATATTTTATTTCCATTATTTGATAAAAGATCATTAGGTCTATGCACTAAAAGACAATAAACTTGACTTTGTTTCAACAAGGATAGGGATTTTAATAATGATTTTTTTATATATTGTGAATGTAATGCAGGATTTAAATCCTGTAAATCCAATGGTGTTTTTGTAATAAAATTGAAATTTAATTTTGAATTTAAATTATTTCCAATAACTTCTTCACTGCATCCATAACTTGAAGCTGTATCTAATAAATTAATCCCGCTATCAGAAGCAAAATTAAGTATTTTACCAACCTCATCTTTGGAAACTCTGGTACTATTTGCAATTCCGTAATCAATACCAAATTGCACTGTTCCTAGTCCTATTTGCACTGCTTTACCACTAGACTTTGTCAATAAATGTTTTTCGTAACTGATCTGAATTTGTTACAACTTTACTATTAAGAATATTATCTTTTAATTCCTCTGAATTAAATTGTGGAATATTATCTTGATCATATAAAGTATTAATAGTTTGACATCGCAAACTAACTTGCTCTTCAATTGCAGGGTTTAATTTATTAATTCCAAGATCAAAATAGATGACAGGACATTCAGTACAAAGAATTTCCCAAAAGGTTGTACTGTTTACAATATCACAAACATAAATATCTGCCCAATCCATAATTTTTTCGAATGGATCTGTACTAACTTTTGCGATTGAAGATAATTCATGTTTTCCTGAATCGTGAAATGATGCTGGGTGTGGTTGACAAACAAGATTAATAGGTAATCTCGACAGAGCACCAGCTAACCTCAAAGACCAATCAAGGTAAATGAGTTCTGCCATGCTGTGAGTTGGATTTTTTCTAAGATTACGAGAAAAAGAGGAAAGATAAATTACATTCTTCTTTTTTCCTAAAATTTTTCTAGCTTTATATGATAACTTATTTAAATGTGGGAACCCATTAGCTCCGCTATATTGAACTTTTGTAATTCCTGGAGATTCATGCACAGAACAATAGGATTCTGCGTAGGTTGCTAAATTGTGAGTTCCCATAACAAATTTTGAAGAAACACATAATTCATTCAGTGCAATCAATTTTGATGGACTTGTCAATCCTGTAGAACCACCATGATCAAATCTTACGACCTCTCCACCTCTATACAAGGCCTCTAAGCCAACTAATCGCGCAGGATAATTACCTGCTGTTCCCGACCACACTTCTTTGGGAATTTTTTTCAACTTCTCTAACCCTAATAAATCACAAGCAACTTGATAAAATACAAATTTAGCTGCTTTAGTAGTTAATTCTCTAAACCTTTGAACAAAGTGATCATCAGTATCTGGAATTAAAATTGATTTTTCAGCTAAAGAATCAATCTTTAATTTTAGTGATTCTTGCAAAGAATTAATTGAATAATTTCTTCTAGATTGATTAATAAAATATTTGGCATCTTTATATGTTATTTTTTTATTACCATCTAAAGCACTTTTTCCAAGTAGTGAATTATATGATATTGCCTCAACACTGCCAGTTAGAAACGTTTTTGGAATTTTTATAATTGGCATCCATAAATTCATCATCTTTAAATTTCTCAAAGACTGAAAATTTAGATTATAATTGTTTTTACGGAAATTTAATTTATCATCAAAGAAAGTTAGATCTATTTGTTTGTTTTGTGAGAGACCTTCACGAAGAAATTTTAATTCAGGGGATAAACTATTAAAAAAAACTCCATTACTTTCTTCATACTGAACACACAATAACTTCTCGTAACATCCCCAAACATAGCCAAGAATTTGCCAAGGCCCTGCTAGTAAAATTTTTTTACTAAATTTTTCATCAGTATTATCTATAGAGCGCAAATAGTGATTGATTGAATCATCTATATATTCATGCAATATTTCTGGTCGGCAAGGCCATGATAAATTACTTTGCCAGCCTATATTCCCTTTTATCCCTGAATAGTCATAGGGCATTTCCACAGGAGATGAATAATTTAAGAATTTCTTCATAAATTCTTTTCTATTATATCCAGAATTTTTTAACCAATTTTTAACTTATACTAAATTCTGATTTAAGTATTCTTAGATAAGCAGCATCATGAAATTTTCCATTTGAAAAAAATGATTCATGACAAATTCCTTCTTGAATAAGTCCTGCTTTTTCACAGCTTCTAAGTGCTGCTAGATTGGAAAGAGCAACTTTACCATAAATCCGATTTAAATTCAGATCCTGAAATCCGAACTTAAATAATTGTATCAATGACTCTGTTCCAAGCCCTCTTCCGCGATATGAAACATCTCCTATCAACCAACCAAAGACACCATTTGAATCGAAAGTATCTATATCGTATAGCCGTGCATTTCCGATATGACTGTTAGTGGCTTTATCACAAATAGCAAATAAATAATTATTAGTATTATTTACATGCATTTCATAATATTTTTTCAAATCTTCTAAACTAACTTTCCTTCTTGAGCTTAATAAAAATGGACTTGATTTACTATCATTAATCCATTCTAAATAGTTATTGTTAATATCTTCGATCTCAAGTGCACGAAGGTAAATATTACTTTTAATATGTTTATTAATTGACACTATAAAAAATCCTGCACTTAATTTTCTACTTTTCCCATGGGGTGTATTTTTTTTCAATTAATCCAGAATCAAAAAACTTATCTAAATAATGTGTTATAGTCGATATCGGTAATTTTACTTCATGAGCAATTTCAATGATTGATTTATCCCCCTCCAATAACAACATTATCTTTTCTGTTGCACGATTAAGTTCTCTATCAACCCTCCAATCAACCCATAGATCAAAACGGGATAACATTATTGGCCCCTTAAATGTTCTTTTTGGATAATAGTTTTGGTTCAGTGTCTCAATTAAGCTGGCAAAAACTAAAAAAGTTTCTCTTAAATTTTCTTCATATATTATTTCAGGGTTATCATCACTTGTATGGTATTCTGGATATGGCCAACGAGAAAGTGAAGGTGTTGGAATATCAAACCCCGGTCCATTGGAAACCATCTCATCACTTGCAATAGCTTCACGGAATTTTGCAGTACGCTCAATTCCATGCGACCGATAATCTGGCAATACAGCATACAAAGCTTTATCTATTAACGTATTCCCTTGACGTGATTTTTGTAAAATAAATGAATTGTTGTGACCAACTATCTCACAAAACCAAGAATATTTAATCTTTTTAACTTCGGATTCATTCTGACTAAACCAAGCTATGGTACCTATAGTTTCTGGGACTACTAGAAGACGAAACCCATAACGGCCAGGAGGTTTCTTAATTAAATTTTTGACCGTTTCAAGTCCAACGACTAAACCAGATATTGAATCATTAACTTGGAACGGATGACATATATTTGTAATAAATAAAATATCTTCGTTTGTTTTTCCAGGTATATAAATTTCTCCAACACAAAATTCATCATCATCGAATGAAACATCAATCAAACCTTTTACTTCAGAATCATCATTAAACCTGATTAAATCTGAATGTT
>CAZHAN010000053.1:0-8526 GCA_964530575.1 uncultured Rhizobiaceae bacterium
ATACAAATTGGAATTCCTTTTTACATTGCTGTTCCGTTATCTTCATTAGGGGTAGGACTTCTTGGATTACTAATAGAGGCTATACTGATTCGTCATCTTATACATCGCCCTCTAGATACAATTTTAGCTACTTGGGGTCTTTCTATTGTATTGAAACAAATAGTAGTGATTTTTTTTGGCCCAGGGTCAGTTAGTGTTGACTTACCAATTGACGGAATGATTGAGTTTGGTCCAATTTCTTATCCATTCTATAGAATAATTGTAATGTTATTTTCAATAATTATTATGTTATTTATTATTGTATTATATCGCTATTCTAAATTTGGTCTTGCTATCCGTGCTACTATTGAGAATCCAAAGATAGCGTCATCTTTGGGAATTAATAATAATATATTACATAAAATTAGTTTTTTTATTGGAGCATCTTTAGCTGGTCTTGCTGGAGCTTTAATAGCACCATTGATAAGTGTAGACCCACAAATGGGTCTTGGATATTTAGTTCCTTCCTTTTTGTCGATATTAGTTGGTGGTGTATGGAATATAACTGGTACTTTCGTAGGCGTACTATTTATTGGAGGATTGGATGGGTTAGCAAATCTATTTATCTCTCCTGTTTTTTCACAAATTCTCGTTTTTACTTTTGCAATAATAATTATTCGTTTCCGTCCCAAAGGAATTTTTGGCGGGAGGGGTTAATATATGGATGTAGATGTAAGAAAAGAGCCTCCATTATTGATAAGTTTTCTAATATTTATTGGTCTTATCCTTTTGCCTTTAATCCTCAGTGATTATTGGATTAGTCAGGTAATACGTTATTTATTGTTTGGTATATTTGCGATGTCCCTCTCTTTGGTGTGGGGTCGCGCTGGCTTGCTGTGCTTTGGACAGGCGATGTTCTTTGGTTTTGGTGGATATTCTATGGGAATTCTTACTTTGGGGATGTTAGGAGGGGGTATAATAACCCTTTCTTGGCTTGCACTGCCTATAGCAGTTTTGTTGACCTGTGGATTTTCTCTAATTCTTGGCGTTTTTTTATTTCGTGGAGCAGGTATTTCTGGTTCTTACCTTGCTGTAGTAACGCTTGCTATTGCAACACTTCTCGAACAATTAATTCGAAACTCCTATTTTTTGGGAGCTGATAATGGCCTTGTTGGAATTCCCCATCTTCCTACTGGAGGGGATCCACTGAACCCAATCCCAGATTATTATTTTGTTCTAGCCGTTACTGCTTCCGTATATTTTTTATTGACTCGCCTATTATCTTCACATTTTGGAATTATATTAGCAGGAATCAAGTTAGACCCAATACGTTTAGAATATTTAGGCTATCATGTGTCAAGAATTAGAATTTTTGTATTTGTTCTAGGTGCGGGAATAGCCGCTTTAGCCGGAGCTCTTTTTGTAGCAACAGAATCATTTGCTTCTCCAAAATTAGTTGGGTTTGCTTTATCTGCCGAGGTTTTAATTTGGGTCGCGTTAGGTGGGAGGCAAATCATCCTCGCAGCGCTTTTGTCGGCTTCTTTGGTTAGATGGTTGGAGGCTATTCTATCTGGAACTCTAGGGGATCTATGGCTGTTAATATTAGGTTGTATATTTATGATTTCGGTAGTTTTCTTACCTCGTGGCCTTATTGCTACTCCCTTAGGTTGGCTAGAGGACAATTTCCGATTTTCATTTAGAAAAAAATAGCAGATGATTAGACTTAAAAATTTTCTTTCAGCTCTATTGCTCTGTTTTCTGGTTTTTAGTGCACATCATTCTTATGCACAGCCTATAAGGGATGCATTATCTTCATTTCAAGCTTTGGAATCAGGAGATCTTATCCTTGCAGATTTTTATGCAACTTTGGCATTAGAAAGTCCGGAGCTTTTGGGCGCAGATCGAGCCGCAGTATACTCATATCGTGGTGATGCACGACGTCGAATGGGAAGGTTTGAAGAAGCAATTTTAGACTATAATTTAGCAATTGAAATGGGTCTACCAACTCTATTTTTAGCTAAGGTATATAATAATCGAGGGATTGCTCATTTTGGCATGTTTTTCTGGGATATGGCGGCAAGAGATTACCGTAATGCGCTGGTTCTTGATCCAGACTTTGTTGTTGCTATGGATAATCTGGGTACAGCTCTTATGGCTATGGGGGAAATGGAAGAAGCTATCCAAGAGTTTACCAAAGCAATATCATTAGATCCTATGAATCCTCTTGTAAAAAATAATCGAGGTCGCGCTTATCTAGAATTAAGGTTTTATGAAAAATCTATTAGGGATTTTACTGATGCTATAGCTATTAATTCTTTTAGTAGGGCTACCCCATTATTTAATCGAGGTATAGCTCATGAAGGTTTAGGAAATTTTAAGGAAGCAAAGGCAGACTTTCAAAGGGTTTTTGAGCTTAGGCCAGATGAGAAAACTTACATGGAAAAGTTCTATGAATATCGCCTTATTGACAATTAGCTGAACTTGCCTCTTGATTTTAACGTATTAGTTAAAGTACCCGGAGAATAAATGAAGTATAGCAATAGATTTATAATCACTATAATAGCAATTTTTGGTATTTTTGGATCACTTGCTACTCTTGTTGTTGCCAAGGGAATTGGGGACGAGAGGGCATTAAATTTCCATGTAGACCATGATCAAATTGCTAATGGATTGATTGACGTTAAAACTTTGATCGAGGCAGGAAGGATCATTTTTTCAACTAAATTTACTGCTTTAGATGGAGCTGGACGTCCTGGAGCAACTGGCGCAGCTCTACCGACCAGAAGGGCGCCAGAAGATGATCTTGGATTTATAAGAACTAATGGGCCAGATTCCCTCTCTTGCTTATCTTGTCATAACGATCCTGAGCCAGGAGGTGCTGGGGATTTTTTAGCTAACGTATTTGTGTTAGCTCAAGAAAGAGGCCATGACGTTTTTACTATTGATTCTGAGGCCGTTAATGAACGAGGCACAACAGAAATGCATGGCGCTGGATTAATTGAGTTGTTGGCTAGAGAAATGACCAGTGAATTATTAGATATTCGTTCTATTGCATTAAGTGAGGCGACTAATTCAGGAGGTAAGATTAGAAAAGAATTATTAACTAAAGGCGTTTCATTTGGAGCAATTACTGCTTTTCCTGATGGTAATGTAGATACTAATGAAGTGGAGGGTGTTGCAAAGGATCTTGTGATTCGTACCTGGTCTCAAAAAGGTACAAATATCTCAATGAGGGAATTCACAATCAGTGCTCTAAATCATCATCATGGGATGCAAGCGGTTGAAAGGTATGGTTTTACTCAAACCGGTACACGAGATTTTGATCAAGATTTAGTTGTTGATGAACTAACAGAAGGAGATATAACTGCATTGATAGTTTATCAGGCAGTATTGCCTCCTCCTATGCAAATAATCCCAAAGGATCCAGCCTTTGCAGCTGCCGTTGAGCATGGTGAAGAGGTATTTAATTCGATTGGATGTTCTTCTTGTCATATAAATAAAATGGTTCTTAATAATGTAGTTTTTACAGAGCCAGGGCCTATCAACGGGTTAGGAACACTTACAGATAAAGGGGTTTTAGGTCCAGCTGTCGTTGATCTATCAACTTTATCCTGGTTTCAGAATCTCGAAAGAACACCAGATGGGGGTGTTGTGGTTTTTCCATTTACTGACTTTAAGCTTCACAAAATTTCTGATGAAGAAACTGGGCATTTTGGAAATGAAACACTTCGTCAAAGTTTTAGATTACAGCCATTGCCTGGGCCTGAGTCTGCAAGAGCTAGAGAAAGAATTCGAGGGGCATTTAGTCTAGATTTTGTTCCGACAGATGTTTTTCTCACTCGTAGATTATGGGCGGTAGGTAATACAGGACCGTATGGACATCGAGCAGATCTAACAACTCTTAATGAGGCAATTATGGCTCATGGCGGAGAGGCTAGACAGTCAAGATTAAATTATGAGGAAGCTGAAAATTATGATAGGGCATCTCTAATAGAATTTTTAAGAAGCTGGAAAATTATTCCTGGCCTATTGGAAGTAGGAGATTCCCTTGCTGAAGAGCGACTGATAGAGCTTTGGAGGCAGTCTACTCTTAATCAATAACTATTTATGATTGGTGCGCCCGGCAGGATTCGAACCTGCGACCTGCAGATTAGGAATCTGCCGCTCTATCCTGCTGAGCTACGGGCGCACATAGTTAAAGAATAGCTAAAGATTAATTCTCACAAAAGTCTTCTAAAGCTTCCAATAGTAGGGTAGCAGGTGAGAGACGCCAACTTGCAGGGTCTTCAAAAAGCCAATTTACGAATTCTTGTCGCAACTCTTCAGACGAAAAATTACGTAAGCAAGGCTTAACCCAATCGTCAGGATCTGGTGCTATCTCATCTCTTGTATACTCATACATATCAATAAGGCCAGTAATGTATGACGCTTGATTAAGCTTAGTTTGCTTAAGAAAATAATCAGTTGACCAAAATTCAGCATGGGCTGGTACCGTCCAAAAAATCAGGGGGATAAGAGAAAATAGAAAGATTTTAGTTATATAGATCTTGTTAAGCCTAATCATCTTATCTCTCCTAATCTTGAGATTTATAAGAAAAATTCTGTTTCTTGATAATAATCAACCACTATTAGGAGTCTGTAAATTAATTTATGAGGAAAATTAGTACAGAAGCTGAATTGATCTAAATATTCTTTACAGTCGTATAAAAAAAAGGTTACTAACCCAACCAATTGAAGATAGGATCTAAGGTTAGATGGAGATTACTTTTGTAAGAATATCTTTCTTCGCCTTTTGTCTGGCTGCATTTATTGCTTCCGGACAGCCTTCAATTGCCCAAGCACAAACAATACCAGTAATACCTGAAATTTCGTCAAATTTTGCTCAAGAGCATTTAGCCGCCGCAGAGGCTCATTCAGCAATTTTAAAACGATATGGCGGAAAATATTCTGATAGAAAGCTTGAAAACTTTGTTAATCGAGTTGGGTCAACCTTAGATCATTCTTTTGGACTGGATGGATACCAATTTAAATTTTTTGTATTGGATTCTTCAAAGCTTTTTGCTTTTACCCAGCCTGGTGGATACATCTACATCAGTCGGGCTATGATTCTACTCGCAAATTCTGAAGATGAGTTAGCGGCTGTGCTTGCCCATGAAATGGCTCATGTATACTTACGTCATCACGCTAAGCGTGTTCAATTAGTTGAGGGTTTAAACGCCCGTCAAAGCAATCCAAAAGAATTTATAAATGCATTTAATCGTATTCAAGAGCAGGAAGCTGATACCTTAAGTGTGCCAATATTAATGTCGGCAGGATATGATCCATTTGCTCAAGCTCGATTTCTTTCAATAGTTGAAAATTATGATCATGTAAGAACTACTAAGGGTATTGAAACATCTAGTGAGAATGGAGAACAATCTCATTTTTCACTGTCCGAACGAAGAGAGAGTGCAAATAGTATAGCCACAATCCTTATTGCTGAACTTTCTAATGTAAATGCAGGAATTCCAGCTCAATTTCCGGGTCCAGGATATATAGACTATGGAAGTAATGAAAAATCCCCTTTTCATTCGGTAAAGGAATCAGCCTTTTTTGATGCAATAGATGGAGTTGTTTTCGGACGAAGACCATCAGAAGGGATGATAGTTAATAATACCTTTATAGCTGGAAGGGCAGGCTTCACATTCGATATTCCACCAGATTTCCATTTTGTCCATGTGGGTGCTAAAGCTCTGCCGTATGTTGGGACAACTATTCGTGCTATTGGACCAAATGGAATAGAATTTAGATTTGATTCATTTGTTAGTTGGAAAATAGTCAATACAGATCTAATAAAGTATCTTTCAAGAAATTCTGGCTTGATAATCAAGCAGGCAACTGCTCGTAAACTAGAAATCAACGGCCTTCCCGGAGCTATTGCTGAAGCAATCTCAAGATCAAACGATGGAACTTTGCGTGTAGGGGTCGTTCAGGCTACTGCAAAAACATTATTTAGGTTTAGTTTTTGGATACCTCCTGGCACTCCCTCAGAGTTTTCTGATGGGGTTTGGCAAAGCCCATTGTCTTTTAAGCGTGTTTATTCCAATGAGATGAGAAATTGGAAGCCAATGAAAGTTAGGTCCATTAAAGTAAGTTCTGGGATGACGGTTAAATCTTTGTCTTCAAGAATGCCTATTAACAATGATCCAGAGGAATGGTTTAGAGTGTTAAATAATCTAAATGAGAATGATAAAATTTATGCTGGGCAAAGAGTTAAGATTGTTGTTCATTAGAATTTGAAAACTAAACTTCAATATAATCTACTGTAGCGCCCTCAAGATTAAAACATGCTGCAACTAAAGTTCCACCTCTTCCACAACCTCCATCGATGGTTGCGGCATAGGAATTAATATCGATTCCATTTGTAGTTCTTGTAAATCCTCTGATTACTCTTCTGTATCCTGAATATGATTGTCCAATGCTTGAATAGTATCCAGAGCCCCACCAGAGAGTATCACCTTGTTCTCTTAGGGGGCGACCTGGATCTATACCTGCAGATACAAATAATAGTTCTCCACTATCTGTGAATGATGCCCTTCTCAAAGCAGACATTAATTGTTCATGTCCTGAATGCTCATGCATGGCTCTCCGAAGGCGTGTTGTCCATTTAGCAATTGATAATGCTCCTCTTCTGCATGCAGTTTTTCCTTGCTGTGGGTTTTCCCCGTAAGCTTCCAGAGTGGCATCAACCCCTTGACCTAACATCCATGACAGAACTTCTTCAGGCTCAGATGCGAATTGGAGTTCAAGTAGCTTTCTCCACATCTCCTCTTGACTGCCTCTAAGATAAGCAATGTGATTAGGATCCATTCCTGGGCGAGCTAAAAAGGCGATTCGTTGTCTAAGTAGTTCATTTAGAGTTTTAATTATATGTGGGCCATATCCCATAAAATTTCCCAAATATACTACCCTATCATGTTCGATGAATCGGCCCTCTATTTCCTTGTGAAGGGCCTGTAATTTTGATACGTCTCCATGAATTGCCCCAACTGCCCAGACCCTATGGGCACCATTCAGGGCTGAAAAGCGAATATCAGACTTTGGCGACATTCAAACTAAATATCCATTGGTTTGATGGAGGAGCTGGGACATCTTTTAATCTTGATTATGCCGCTTTTAACAACAATTTTTGGAGACGGGCAGTTGCTGACTCTTCATCTATATTTTCTACTGCAGCTAGCTCTCTTGAAAGACGGGTTAAGGCTGCCTCATAGATTTGTCTTTCACTGTATGACTGATCAGGTTGGCTTGCACTGCGGTGAAGGTCTCGAACAACTTCAGCAATTGAGATAGGATCCCCAGAGTTTATTTTTGCTTCATACTCTTGAGCACGTCGACTCCACATAGTTCGCTTAACTCTTGCGCGACCTTTAAGTGTAACTAAAGCTGTATCCATAATTTTTGGCGATGAGAGTTGTCTCATTCCAACATGCTCAGCATTTTCAGTAGGGACTCTCAAGATCATTTTTTCTTTCTCAAAATGTATAACGAAAAGTTCCACCTTCATTCCTGCTATTTCTTGTCGCTCGATTGATTGTATGTGGCCTACACCATGAGTAGGATAAACGATAAAGTCATTTGGAGCGAATGCCTTCTTTGGTTTTTGTTTGGTCGTCATAAAATCTTTTTTCCTTTCCCCATAACATGGGGATTTGTAAAGTTTTAAATGATTTTAAAATTAATTAATTGATATAACCATTCTAGAGAAAAACTGATTTGCACATATAAATTAAGTAAAAAAAATACTAATAAAATATTATCATATCACATATTCGTTCTCTTACCCAGATGATGGAGCAGAAAAATTAATCGCCTGATCCTGGATTTTCAGAGAAATATTTATTTAATTTATCTTTTTCATCTTTAAAATTGTCAGCATCAGTTGGGGCATCCTTTTTTCGTGTAATATTTGGCCATAAATCAGCATATTTTTGGTTCATAGATACCCAGTTTTCAATATTTTCACCAGTAGTGTCAGGCACAATTGCGTCCACAGGGCACTCGGGCTCGCAGACACCACAATCTATACATTCTTCCGGATTTATAACTAACATATTTTCACCTTCATAGAAGCAGTCTACAGGACATACTTCAACGCAGTCGGTATATTTACATTTGATACAATTTTCGTTGACAACATAAGTCATCAATTATGACCTCCTGAATTAACATATTTAGTAATTTATGTTTTATTTGAATTAATGTTTAGACGGGCCTCAACACGTTTTCGTGCATTGCCACTTTCTCGCTCAGAAACATATAAAAGTCCAGTCATCCTCCTTAGCAGATTGGATTCATAATCATGAATTATCCCATCTGCATAAGCAACTTCCCAAAGTATTTCAATGATAAAGTCTCTTTCCTCTATAGAATAAGAATCTTTAATTATTCGAGTAAATTTAAGAAGATGGTTGGCTTGAGATTGTTCTTTCTTAGCTTCCAATAACAATGTTTCAGATTCTTCTTTATCTAACTGAAACTTTTCTATTAAAATTGAAGAAATGATAG
>CAZHAN010000054.1:0-7762 GCA_964530575.1 uncultured Rhizobiaceae bacterium
AGCTTCCCGACCCGGAGGACGACGAAGTAATAAAGACATTTGCCTATAAGCAACAGCCTGCTTAGATAAGTCATCATAAATAATTAGTGCATGCATGCCATTATCTCTGAAGTATTCACCCATAGCACAACCAGAATAAGGAGCAAGAAATTGAAGTGGTGCAGGCTCTGAAGCTGTAGCAGCAACAACGATTGTATATTCCAAGGCACCAGCCTCTTGAAGAGTTTTAACTACCTGAGCAACAGTTGATCTCTTCTGACCCACAGCAACATAGATGCAATAAAGCTTCTTACTTTCATCATTATCTTCATTAATTTTCTTCTGATTAATAATTGTATCAATCGCAACAGCAGTTTTTCCAGTTTGACGATCGCCAATAATCAATTCCCTTTGGCCACGACCAACTGGCACTAAAGCATCTAAGGCTTTTAAACCAGTTTGAACTGGCTCGCTAACAGAACGTCGAGGGATAATTCCTGGAGCTTTAACTTCTGCTAATCGGCGCTCTTTAGTATCAATCACACCCTTTCCGTCAATCGGATTTCCAAGAGCATCAACGACCCTTCCAAGAAGAGCCTTGCCAACCGGAACGTCAACTATTGTACCAGTTCGCTTAACAACATCACCCTCCTTAATTCCTCTATCATCACCAAAAATGACTATTCCCACATTATCTGATTCTAAATTAAGAGCCATTCCGCGAACGCCTCCAGGGAATTCGACCATCTCCCCAGCCTGCACATTGTCAAGTCCATGGGCACGAGCTATACCATCACCTACTGAGAGCACCTGACCAACTTCAGTAACCTCTGCTTCAGTTCCAAAGTCAGAAATTTGTTCCTTGAGAATTGACGAAATCTCAGCTGCACGAATATCCATCAGCCAGCCTCTTTTAAAGAAAGTTGTAAATTATTAAGTTTTGTTCGAATTGAAGAATCGATCATACGAGAGCCAATACGCACAATTAGGCCTCCTAAAATATTAGGGTCAATAATAGTAGTTAAATTAACTTTACTTTCAACAGATTTGGAAAGTTTTTCTTGTAATATCGCTATTTGTTTATCGCTTAATGCCACACATGAAGTAACTTCAGCATCAATCTCTCCATTATGAATAGAAAGTAAAGTGCGAAATTGCCTGATCATTTCAGGAAGCAAATATAATCTCCGATTTTCAGCAACTACGCCTGAAAATTTTGCGGCAAGTCCATGAATTTCTAATTTATCCAAGATCATTCCCATAACCATTACTTGATCAGACCTTCTAATAAGCGGACTTTTTGCAAAACGAGCAAAATCTGGGCTCTCAGAAAAAATCCTATCTATAATATTTAAGTGCAACATTACAGGCTCAATCTCATCTGACTGAACCGTCAAATCAAATAATGCAGTCGCATATCGACCTGCCAAGCCTGAAACTAAACTTTTTTCTTCTGACAATTCCAGCTCCAGTGATAAGCCGGAAAACCGGCAAGCTACTGATAAATATTAAAAAAATTGGATATTATAACTACCCCAATTCAAGGCAGGGGATACGTAACATACTAGCTTTATCGGCGCAACTATAGGTAGCATAATGACTAGAGAAAACTAATGGGATCGACATCAACCTGCAACCGAATTTCATTTGGAACCTTTATTTTCATTAGCCAATTCCTTACAAATTCTTGAATATTTACCTTACGATTTGCTTTAACCAATAGTCGATATCTTTTGCGTCCACGAAGTACCGATAGAGGTGCAGGAGCAGGGCCCAACACCTCAATTCCAGAGTATCGAGGAGCAGCCTGAGCAAACTTTCTTGAAAATAACTCTACATTTCTCCCCTCTGCTCCTGAAAGAATGATTGCCACCAGACGTCCAAATGGTGGCAGATCTCTTAATTGACGACCTTCTCTCTCTTGAAAATAAAATTCATCTCTATTCCCAGACTTTAAGGCTGATAAGACAGGATGATTTGGCAAATAAGTCTGAAGAAAAACCTTACCACTATGCTCAGCACGTCCTGCACGTCCTGCTACCTGATTAAGTAATTGATACGTATGTTCTGAGGCCCGAAGATCTCCTCCAGAAAAACCGTGATCCGCATCTACCACTGCCACCACAGTAAGATATGGAAAATGATGTCCTTTTGCTACAATTTGGGTTCCTATCAAAATATCAATCTTACCCTCTTCCATTGCCTTCAATTGCTTAGCGACAAATGAAGGTTTTGAATTAGTATCACTCGACATTACAGCTATACGTGCATCCTTAAAGTGATATTGGGCTTCCTCAGCCATTCTCTCAACTCCAGGCCCACAAGGAACAAGGCTGTGTTCAGCTTGGCAATCAGGACATGAGTTGGGTGTTGGAAGAGAGTGGCCACAGTAATGGCATTCTAACCTTCTTTTATTTCGATGCTCTACCAGCCAAGCCTGGCAATTAGGGCATTCAATTCTATGTCCACATTTTCTACATAGAGTAAGCGGTGCATACCCTCTCCTGTTTAGAAATAAAAGTGACTGTGTTCCCAAATTTAATGCAGCGTCTATAGCCTCAATAACTATAGGAGCTAGCCAAAATCCCTTCTCAGGAGTATTTTTTCTTAAATCCACAATTTCTATACTTGGAAGTTCAGCACCTCCATGACGATTCTCTAAATTGAATCCCTCATATCTTCCCAATTCAACGTTAGTTACTGATTCAAGAGATGGTGTAGCCGATACTAAAATAACAGGGATTTGTTTAATTTGTGCTCTCACTATGGCCATATCTCTAGCATTATAAATTACACCATCTTCTTGCTTAAAAGATGAGTCGTGCTCCTCATCTACTATTATGAGCCCGAGGTCTGGGAATGGAAGGAAAAGAGCAGAACGAGCTCCAATTATTACCTTAGCATCTCCATTAATTACATCTCGCCAAACTGAAGTCCTTCGAGAGTTTGTAAGATCTGAGTGCCAAAGAATTGGCAAAACACCAAATCTAGACTTGAATCTTTCAAGCCATTGGGGAGTTAAACCAATCTCAGGTAATAAAATTAATGATTGCGTTCCATTGTTTAAAGATTCCTCAATAGCATCAAAATATACCTCTGTTTTTCCAGAGCCAGTTACACCATCAAGTAATGAAACTGAAAACTGTTTTTCTTTCACCTTTTCACGAAAAGATAAGGCCACAGCCAACTGTTCTGATGAAAATTTTATAGATAACGGCTCTTTGCTAAGATTATAAAAAATACCTTCACTAGGTATATTAACCGAAGTTAAAACACCCTGCTTTGCTAAGCCTGTAACAACTGAACTACTAGCTCCTGACTTTTTTACTAAATCAGACATCTTGACGGGCGAAATACTTACCAAAACGTCAATGACTTTCTGACGAGCAGAGGTCATCTTGTCAGGAGTTATGCCCGTCAAACTGTATCCAACTGGCTGACTAAGTGCAGAAAGAACTCTTTCCTTACTCATAGATAATTTCAGAACTAAGCCTAATGGAGTAAGAGTGTATTCTGAAACCCACCTTATAAAGTTCATAAAATCAGACTTTAATGGTGGTAAATCTATTTTTCTGATGATTGAACGTAATTTTTTATCAGAAATACCACTATTAGCTTTGCCCCATACAACTCCAACCACTTCTCTTTTACCAAATGGAACTAATACAAATTCTCCCATCTTTAGATCATTATCCTTTGAAATCTGATAATCAAAGGCATAGTCAAAGGGTAATGGCAGTAAAATTGCTGTAGTATTGGCTTCAATAGAGTTCATGGTTTAGAATCCGTCTTGTGCAAACTCAAATCTATAAGCGCCAAGCTGATTTAGCTTGCATTAATTTATGAAAAGTTACCAAACTGCTTAAGCCTTGGCCATAACCTTATTAATTATTCCCATTTGATGTTAAAACATAAACAAATAAAAAACACTTCTAACAACCCAGACTTAAATGTTGTTGTTAGTGATTGGATCCGTTGGCTTTCGCTTGAAAAAAGATTTTCTCCTCATACAGTTAGTGCCTATAAAAGAGATCTTTCAGTATTTCTTGATTTTTTAACTGAACATCAAGGTTCTTCCGCATCTATAAAAATGTTAAGCCAGCTTAAGACAACTGATTTTCGAAGCTATCTTGCTAATAAGAAATCTAAAGGGCTTTCTGCCACTTCTTTAGCAAGATCTATTTCAACAGTCAGAAATTTTTATAGATTCCTTGAAACAAATTCTATTTCACACAATCCTGTTATTAATAATATTAGATCTCCCAAACGACCTCATTCAATTCCAAAGCCAATCAAACCAGATGAAGCAATAGCAGCTGTTACACTTTCTGCAGAAAATCAAGCTGAAGAATGGGTTGGACTGAGAGACTCTGCTGTCTTTACATTATTATATGGATGTGGCCTTAGAATCTCTGAAGCTCTTGGGCTTAATAGAAATGTTCTCCCAATAGAGACCTCTCTAACAATAACAGGAAAGGGTTCCAAACAAAGAATGGTCCCGATACTACCTATTGTTAAGAAATCAATCGAATCTTATGATTCATCAATTCCATTTAATCTAAAGTCTACCGATCCACTTTTTATAGGTGTTCGAGGAAAACGACTAGACCCCGGCATAATCCAAAAAAAAATGCGAACCCTTAGGTCAGCCCTTGGTCTTCCTTCTACAGCCACACCTCATTCTCTTAGGCACAGCTTCGCTACCCACTTGCTTTCTAACGGAGGCGATTTGCGATCTATCCAGGAGCTATTAGGACACGCCTCATTGAGCACAACACAGCAATATATTGAGGTAGATTCGGACAAAATGATTGCCGTTTATGACAGCGCACACCCGAGAGCACACAAGAAAATCTAAATTGAGACAGCTATTTACCCATGGCCTTTGCTAACGCCTCACCAATACCAGCGGGCGAATCAGCTATATGAAACCCGCAAGACCTAAGATATTCCTTTTTTTCTTCTGCCCCACCTTTACCACCTGAAATTATTGCTCCTGCATGACCCATGCGTCTTCCAGGCGGAGCTGTTGCACCAGCAATAAACCCAGCTATTGGCTTTTTAATCTTACTCTGCCTATATAAATCGGCTCCTTCTTGTTCAGCCGTTCCTCCAATTTCGCCAATCATTACAATAGACTCTGTCTTTGGGTCGGAAAGAAATAATTCAAGCACATCTGTATATGAAGTTCCCGATACTGGGTCGCCACCAATACCTATACAAGTGGTCTGACCAAGACCCATTTTTGTGGTTTGATCAACTGCCTCGTATGTTAAAGTACCTGACTTGGAAACCACACCAACAATTCCTGATTTATGAATATGACCAGGCATAATTCCTATCTTACATTCCCCTGGAGTTATTAATCCTGGTGTATTTGGACCAATAAGTCTTGTTTTAGATCGGTCCACCAAAGCCTTAATCTTAACCATATCAAGGACAGGCACTCCTTCGGTAATGCATACAGCAAGATCGAGTTCTGCCTGAACTGCTTCTGCTACCGCATCTGCTGCAAAAGGAGAAGGGACATAAATAACTGAAACGGTAGCGCCTGTAGCATTTACAGCCTCACTAATTGTATCAAAAACAGGCAAACCAATATGAGTACTTCCACCTTTTCCAGGAGTAACTCCTCCAACAACTTTAGTCCCATATGCAAGCGCCGACTCAGTATGAAAAGTTCCCTGCTTTCCTGTAAGACCCTGAACAATCACTTTAGTTTGACTATTAATAAGCACTGACATCAGTTAGATCCTGTTGCCAAAACTACTTTTTGAGCAGCATCTGTAAGCCCATCAGCAGTGATAATATCTAATCCTGATTCAGATAATATTTTTTTACCTTCCTCTATCTTTGTTCCCTCAAGCCTCACCACAAGAGGAACTTTAATTCCAACTTCTTTTACTGCTTCCACTACGCCCGAAGCCACTACATCACATCTATTAATTCCCGCAAATATATTAACGAGAATACTTCTAACGTTTGGATCACCTAAAATAATTTTGAAAGCAACAATAACCCTCTCTTTCGGCGCGCCACCACCAACATCAAGAAAATTGGCCGGGTCTCCGCCATGGAACTTGATGATATCCATTGTTGCCATGGCTAATCCCGCCCCATTTACTAAACAACCGATGTTCCCATCTAATTTTATATAATTTAAATTATTTTGTTGTGCGATAATTTCAGATGGATCTTCTTCAGACTCATCTCTCATAGAAGATATTTTTTTTTGCCTAAACAAAGCATCATCATCGATCGTTATTTTTGCATCTGCTGCAATGAGGTCATCTCCAGAAACAACCAGAGGATTAATTTCGATCAGGCTAGCATCAGATTTAATAAAGGTTTTATATGTAGCAGTTAGTAAACTAACCGCCGAGCGAACTTGATTTCCCTTGAGTCCAAGCCCAAAAGCCAATGCACGTCCATGGTGCGGTAACATTCCTGTAATGGGATTAATTGAAACCCTAGTAATCTTTTCAGGAGTTTTTGCAGCTACCTCTTCTATATCCATACCCCCTTCTGTAGAAACCATAACTGTGATGGTTTTTAGTGCTCTATCAACTAGCATTGAAAGGTAAAGTTCGCGATCAATTTTAATACCCTCTTCTACATATACCCTACGTACTTCCTTACCCTGATCACCAGTCTGAGGAGTAATTAATGTCATTCCAAGAATCTCGGATGCATTTTTTGCTGCCTCAGCGGCAGAGTTTGCAATCTTCACGCCACCGGCCTTTCCTCTACCACCAGCATGTATTTGAGCCTTAACAACCCATACTGGGCCAGAAATAGCATTTACAGATTCATGGATACCCCCTTGATCATAAATTACCCGACCTTTTGGCACGGCTACCCCGTGATCGGATAACAGCTCTTTTGCTTGATGTTCATGAAGGTTCATATAAAAATAATAATAATAATAACTACAAAAAACCAGAATTTAAAAAAATAAATAACAATTAACTAGTTATTTCAAACATATTCTATTTATAAAACAGTCAGTCAAGATGTTGCAACATAATACTGACTATAAAATTTTTACATTAATTTAATTAATTGAGTTTTTTTCTTATGCCAGACTTCTTTTTATGATTATTTTTAGTGGTTTTCCTATCAGATTTATTATTAATTTTTGGAGAAAGTTTTTTAACCGCTGACAGAAGATTTTTTACAGAAGAAACAGAAGTGTTAAATGCTACCTTTTCGGCCTTAGTTAATGAAAGCTCTATCACTCGTTCTACACCCTTGGAT
Source organism: uncultured Rhizobiaceae bacterium (assembly GCA_964530575.1). GTDB lineage: Bacteria > Pseudomonadota > Alphaproteobacteria > UBA2966 > CAIVPW01 > JAQBXG01. The sequence continues at coordinate 7,237 of CAZHAN010000054.1, forward strand.
CCAATAATTGTAGGCACGCCAACGTACAACCCTTTCACACCATACTCTCCATTTAGAAATGCGGCACAGGGAAGAAGCCTCTTTCTGTTCAAAATATAAGATTCAGCCATTTGAATTGCGGATGCAGCAGGAGCATAATATGCAGACCCCGACTTCAGGAGAGAGAGTATCTCGGCACCACCCTGACGCGTACGTAAGATAATCTCATTAACTCTAGCCTTAGTTATCCACCCCATCTTTATTAAATCTGTTAACGGTATCCCAGCTACAGTTGTATATCTAACTAAAGGGACCATATCATCACCATGCCCAAGCTCTGAAAATGTTGGGATTTTGCCAAACTTTCCTTTGAGTTTACCTTTTGGGGTAAAACTAGCAAGCGGGCGAGATTTCCCCGCATCCCAAAAGCCTACCTGCTCTGAGGGGTTATTTACCGTTGAATTAATATGCTTTCCAATTAGCTCTTTAGCTACTTTTCCACCACCCTTATATGGAATATATGTAACGGAGATACCGAATTTTTTTT